>QMPO01000004.1 GCA_003648625.1 Bacteroidota bacterium | reverse complement strand
TGCCTACTCGGTTCAATATATGCGTATACAGGATACTCAAACGCATAGGGATAGCTTGTGTCGAAATGCGCATAATTCTTCTCAGGCATATCAATCCTGAAATAACCTCTCGGCTTTGGGGTATAGTGCGATTCGCACGAATAGATAATTCCTGCCAGCAGCATCAGAAATATAATAAATCCTTTTTTTATCATCCGTCAAGTTCTGATTATACTAACCGTTTTTTCAACAATTTATTCTTCCGGTTTGTTGTTTATCGTCACTTTCACTTCGTTAATCTTTCTCTTATCCACATTGACCACTTCAAATTCAAATTGCTTAAACCTGACTTTTGTCCCTTTCGGCGGTATGCCTTCTTCCATTTCCAGGATCAATCCGCCAATAGAGTCGGATTCACCCCTTACTTCATCAAAATAATCATCGTCAACTTTCATAATCTTGCAAAGGTCATTGATCGGTGTTTTAGCCTCAAACAAGTATGAATTCTCCCTTAAACGTTTGTATTTGAATTGTGCCGGTTCTTTATCGAATTCGTCTCCGATTTCTCCAACAATTTCTTCAATAATGTCTTCAAGAGTGATAATTCCGGAAGTGCCGCCATATTCGTCAACAACTATGGCCAGATGTATTTTCTTCTCCCGGAACTCCTGTAAAAGGTCTTTTATTTTTTTGTTTTCCGGAACGAAAAGTGCCGGCCGGACCAAAGGTAACCAGTCAAAATATTTTTCGGTTTTTGAATACGGCAACAAATCTTTAATATACAACACACCCAACACATGATCAAATGATTCTTCATATACGGGGATTCTGGAAAACCCCGATTCGATCACCACTTCCAGAACTTCCTGAAAAGAGAGTTTTCTGTCAATTGCCGTAACATTCACTCGTGACTGCATGATGTCTCTTACCTCTTTGTCGCCGAAGGTTGCAAAGCCTTTCAGGATCATTTTTTCCTGTGCTGGTACACTTTCATTAACCGTCATTTCAATAGCTTCAGACAGTTCGCTATAGGAAATATTCTGGCCTTTCTTTCCTATTTTTTTATCAATCAGAGTTGTCGAATGAACCAATATGCTGCTTAAAGGCCTGAAAAAAACAATCATAAATTTTATGGGCTTCGCCATCATATTAGCTACCAGCAGAGGTTCTTTATTCGCATAAATTTTAGGAATAATCTCGCCAAAAAGTAAAATAACGGATGTGATCAGAATTACCTCTATAAAGAAACCAAGGACCGGATTCAATTCAAAATTTAATGTTATGGCCAAGATATAAGCCGAAAGTATGACAATAGCCACATTGATAAAGTTATTGGCAATTAAAATAGTAGCCAGCAGATCTTTCGGCTTGCTCCTTAATTTCAGGATCAGTTTCTCTTTGGCCCGTTTACTGTTGTTCAGATTATCAAGATCGGCAGGCGACAGGGAAAAAAAGGCTGTTTCGGAACCTGATACCAGACCCGACAATACAATAAGTACTATCAGCACTATAAGGCCGGTTACCGCCTCTATAGAAAAGCTGTTAAAAAACTGGTTTGTCAGTACCGATAAGAGATCAAGATAGGGGTCTAAGTCTGCTTCTTCCAAAATATTGCAATTAGTAATTAAAGCGCTGCAAAATTAATAAGAATTAATCAAATTTGTTTTCAACACGCTGATTTTTAGAACGGGAGATCATCATCAGGCGCTCCTGCAGCCGGCTGATCATTAGCCAATGGTTCCGCGGGGGCAGCCGGAGTTTCATCCCGTGTAGTTGTAGCCTGCTGTCCTGTAGATTCATAGCTGCTCTGGCTCCGTGTCAGTATATTTATCTTCTCTCCTATTATTTCAGTAATATATCTTTCGTTACCATCCCTGTCGCTATATTTCCTGGTTTTAATTTTCCCTTCAACGTAAACAAGGTCTCCCTTTGCAAAATTTTTATCCGCCAGAAACCGATATCCTACTATGTTGTGCCATTCGGTCTGTTCAACCCAGTCCCCTGAGTTCCGGTCTTTGTAACTTTCGGTTGTTGCCAGTGAAAAGCTTATTTTTTTCGTACCGTCATCAAAACTGTATGTATCCGGGTCTTTTCCAATTCTTCCTATTAAAATTACTTTGTTCAGTCCAGCCATATTTCTTTTTATTTAATTATTTTTTCATCTGTAACATACCGTTCTATCAATCTGGGAACGGGGTAATCGATCAGATGTTTTTCCGGCACCAAAATTAATGAATTTTCATGCGCAAACTTCACCTTTTTATGCACAATAATTTTAATGAAAACTGCATGGATTAACTGATGTGAAAGTCGTTGTTTGTATTTTTTTGAAATTCCATCCACAACCACATGCTTCATGTTGATTTTTTTCTTCAGGTTGTTCATGATAAATTCATCGTTCACTTCTGTTTTCTGCGGCAGCTCAGTAAGAACAAAATCGTACAGATTTTTCCATATATCCCCTCCAGTTCTTTTGTTCAGATACATATCATAGCTCCCTTCATTTGGTAATCTGATATGGAAATAATAAAAATATCTGTTGAGCAATGTTGTCTTTGGCTTTTTTACCGGCAGTTTATTAACTGTTCCGTTCAACCGGGCATAACACGCTGTATTAAAAAGGCAATCGGCGCATTCCGGATTTGCAGGAGTGCACTTCAACGCGCCAAACTCCATAACCGCCTGGTTAAATGTTCCGGGATCGTTTTTGTCAAGAAGATCCTCGGCTAGCTGATATACCAGGCGACTCCCTTTTGCAGAATTTACCGGCGCATCTACTCCGAACAAGCGTGCCAGCACCCGGTATACATTTCCGTCAACTACAGGCACCGGAACTCCAAAAGCTATGGAAGCAATTGCCGCCGATGTATAAGGGCCAATTCCTGGTAATTGCAAAAGAAGATCGCGATTTTCCGGAAAATTCCCATCATACTTTCCAGCAACCAGTTTTGCCGTTAACAGCATATTGTCCGCCCTGTTGTAATAACCCAGTCCCTGCCATAGTTTGAACACCTCATCGCGCGGAGCATTGGCCAGGGAAAACACATCCGGGTATTTTTCTGTGAACTTTATATAATAACTCAGTCCCTGATCGACACGTGTTTGCTGCAGAATTATTTCCGAAAGCCAGATGAAATACGGATTTTTTGTGTTGCGCCAGGGCAATTCCCTTTTATTTTGCTCATACCACCCGGCTAAACGAAATGCAAAATCCATTAACTTATTCTGAAAATACTTAAAAAGAAGTAATTAGATTTAAAAAAAATCCATTAATGGTGCAATGTTAGTGAAAATGTTTTATTTTTGCCACCCGAAATAAAAAACTAATTTTTAATCATTTAATAAATAAAGACATGACAAAAGCGGAAATTGTAACGGAAATTGCCAACAAAACCGGAATTGAAAAAGTAGCTGTTCAGGCAGTGGTTGAATCATTCATGGAAACTGTTAAAGATACCATGATTGGTGGAGAAAACGTTTATTTAAGAGGATTTGGAAGTTTTATCATCAAGAAAAGAGCTGAAAAAACCGGAAGAAATATTTCAAAAAACACAACTATTATTATTCCGGCTCACAATATTCCTGCTTTCAAGCCTGCTAAAACTTTCGTTAACGAAGTTAAAGGCCACGTAAAATAATTTAAAACTTAAACACATCAACAATGCCAAACGGTAAAAAAAGGAAAAGACATAAGATGGCCACCCACAAACGCAAAAAACGTTTGAGGAAAAACCGTCATAAGAAGAAATAATTTTTAATGCACTGATAACACAATGCGTGAATAGCGTTGTGTTATCATGTAATTTAGTTTCCCAGCTCACCTCGACATTTATTTTTGTTGTCCTTTTTTGTTTACCACTTAATACCTGTTGGTTTTAGGTGTAGTTTCTAAATTGAATAATATTGTGAACAGAGAATTAATCATCGATTCAAATGCATCGGAGGTTAGAATTGCTTTACTTGAGGACAAAACATTAGTTGAACTTCAAAAAGAACAAAATAATAATCAATTCTCAGTAGGAGATATTTTTCTGGGCAAGGTGCGAAAAATCATGCCAGGATTAAATGCTGCTTTTGTGGATGTAGGTTACGAACGAGATGCTTTCCTTCATTATCTGGATTTAGGTCCTCAGATAAGAACCTACAATAATTTTGTGAAACTTGGTCTGCAGGGTAAATTGCAACACATAACTTTTGAAAAATTCAGGCCGGAAAAAGATATTGAGAAAACCGGAAAAATAAATCAGGTGCTTGTATCCGGTCAGCAAATACTTGTACAAATTGCCAAAGAGCCCATTTCAACAAAGGGCCCGCGTATTTCAACCGAGATATCTTTTGCAGGCAGATTCCTGGTGCTTCTGCCTTTTTCGAACAAAATTTCCATCTCGCAAAAAATAAAGAGCAAAGAAGAAAGAAGCCGTTTAAAAAGGCTTATATCAAGCATAAAGCCTAACAATTACGGTGTTATCATTCGCACTGTTTCCGAGCATAAAAAAGTAGCAGAATTAGACGCTGACTTGCGTAACCTGGTCTCTAAATGGGAAAATATTACAAAAAAACTTCCGCATATCATTGCTCCCCGGAAGGTGCTCAGCGAGCTGGATCGCACCTCAACTATTTTAAGAGACAATTTGAATGAATCGTTTAACAGCGTTCATATCAACGATCCCGTCCTGTACGAAGAAGCCAAAACACTAATCAGCACCATCGCTCCTGATAAGATAGATATTGTTAAAAAATACAGGGGGAAGACTCCAATTTTCGAATATTTCGGAGTGGAGAAACAGATGCGGAATTCCTTTGGTAAAACAGTTACCATAAAAAGCGGTGTTTATCTGATAATTGAACATACGGAAGCGCTCCATGTAATAGACGTAAATAGCGGACACCGTGTGAACAAAGACAACTCGCAGGAAGAAAACGCGCTGGAAGTTAACCTTGAAGCTGCTGCCGAAGTTGCCCGGCAATTAAGGTTGCGGGATATGGGTGGAATTATTGTGGTTGACTTTATCGATATGAGCAATGCAAAAAACCGCAAAATACTTTATACAAAGTTCAAGGAAGAAATGGCAAGAGACAGTGCAAAACACACTATTTTGCCACCGAGCAGGTTTGGTCTGATCCAGATCACACGCCAGCGGGTACGACCTGAAATGAGTGTTCCCGTACTTGAACAATGTCCGGTATGTCATGGCTCAGGTGAAGTAAAATCGAGCTTCATTATTCTGGATGATATCGAGAATAATTTAAACTACCTGATACAAGATCAGAACGAAAAAAATCTGACCCTGGCCACCCACCCGTTTATTGCAGCTTACCTTACTGATGGGCCTAAGTCAATGAGATTGAAATGGTTTTTTAAATACAAAAAATGGATCAGTATAAAAGCCATGAAAAATTTTCACCTGCTCGAATATGAGTTTCTGAATAAAAATAATGAAGTAATAAAGAATTGACAAAAAAGGCCGCTATGTGGCCTTTTTCAACCTATCCCAGATAAAACCTGATCCTGTCAGGATGTATGCTAAGCACAGGAACCGGCGAGTGATTCACCATCTGGCTGGCATACGGACCTAACCAAAGGTTTGACGTTTTTGTTTCCTGCTCTGTCATGATCGAGATCAGATTTGCATCTATTTTTTTTGCATACGCAATAGTAGCTTCCGTTATGTTATCTGTTTCAATAAACTCCACCTTATACAAAATTTTATTCTCTTCCAGATAATCCTTGGCCTGTTCTATATAATTCTGTATCCTGTATCTAATGTCATCCAGGGTGGTTGTGTACATGCCCAGCAAATGAACTTCTGCGTTAAAAAGTTTTGCCAGCAGCGCCGTCATAGGAAGTTTTTGCCGCGTCATCTTGGTGCTGTCAAAAGGCATCACTATCTTTTTTAAACCTTTTTTCACGTTAACCCCTGCTCTGATAGTGATAATCGGCTTTTTGGAAGAAGAAACTACCCTGTTGGCATTACTACCGATCCAGAATTCTTCAAACCCAGTAGAGCCATGTGTTCCAATAATGATTAAAAAAGCGTCCAGCTCCTCGGCAGCATTACATATTTCTTTGTAAACCTTGCCTTTTTTGATTTGATAATCTAAAACTTCCCTTCCTAGTTTACTTTTATACTTTTTAATTAGCTCATCAAATCTTTTTCCCACTTCACTTCTCAAATCTTTAGGTTCCACTGCAAATATTTCTTTCGAATAATCAAGATGGTTTACCCAAACCATGGTAATTCCGCAGGAAGCTTTCTGTGCGATTGTAATGGCATGTTCCAAAGCGTTTATAGAGCAATCGGAAAAGTCGATGCCTACAAGAATCTTTTTATTCATAATTGTCGGTTTTTTGATATTTTATTAATTCAGGAAACTCGATTTTATCTTTTATAACCCAGGCTTGAGGATAATTCCTTTTAATGCGTTCCAAAAACTCAATGGCCTCCAGCCTTGTTCTGAAATCCCCAATACGCAAAAGGTAATAGGGCTCCCGGAACGTGATGTACGATTTTATGTAAGGGTACCTCTCTTCAAATTTTTCTTTAATTTCATTTGCTTCGTCAAGGGCTGAGTTTCCGGCCCTCATCATTAATTGTATCCGGTAACCATCCATTACAGGGAATTGCTCATTGTAAGCCATATGTAAATCTACCAACTCGCTGATGCGGGGATCGCCTTTAACTATAACTTTTTCATCACCAGAATATTGCGCTTTTACTGAAAAAGCAATTAAAACTATGACAATGAATACAAATGTTCTGACTCTATTCATTTTTTTAAATTAACTATTCAATTTCTTTAGCCCTCAAACTCAATACAGGTGTCTTCGAATTATTGATCAATTGTTGTGCATACGGACCTAAAAATTTGTTTGCCGTAGTCATGTCCTGATCCGTCATAATGGAAATCAAATCGATTTTAAACTCATCGCTGTACTTAATAATCGAAACAGCAACATTATCAGCTTCACGCTCGGCAGTAATATATTTTACCTTATTCTCAATCAGGCATTTTTCGGCATCTTCACCATATTTGTCAATCCGTTTTCTAATTACACTAATAGGTGTATTATAAACTTTGAGCAAATGGATGGTTGCCTTGAAGTCATTTGCCAGCTTAGCTGCAAACGGAAGCTTTTGCTTGGTCTCCATCGAACTGTCAATGGGCAACAATATATTGTCGATGGTATCCTTAATTTCATAATCCCTCCTGATGGTAACAACAGCGCATGGTGCCTGTGTCACAATACGGTAGGCATTGCTGCCGATCCAATATTGTTCAAAACCTGATACTCCGTGTGTTCCTGCAAAGATCATATCTGCATCAATTTGTTTTGCTGCCTTGGCAATTTCCTGGTAAACTCTTCCTTTCCTTAACAGAACCTGAATTTCGCCGCATTTAACCTGGGGTTGGAAGCGCTTAATCAGACTATCCATATAAGCCCTTTTTTCAATCCGGGTTTCCCCTTCAATAATATCAATAACGCTTTCTTCCGACAATGTATTATCCACCCATATCAAATAGATGCAAGCTTTCTGTTTATTTGCAAACATAACCGCATATTCCAATGCGTGTTCTGCATTTTTCGAAAAGTCAATAGCAACCAATATTGTTTTCATGGCAGTAATTTTTCATTGATTCATTCGTTCAGTCATTACGATCATTGCAGTATATAAATTTGATTATGTAGCTAATTTAATATATTTTTTTCAAATCTCAAAACAGCATTTCGTTCTTCTCTGGCCGAAAACAAATTTGTTAATCACTTATTATTACTTTTGTTTTCAAATTTATAACTAAATGAACGAAAATCTGGACGCCTCGAAAGACCACCTGAGTACAGCCGAGATAGAGATCGAAAATGTGTTACGACCAGGCAGGTTTGCGTCCTTTTCAGGACAGCCAAAAGTTGTTGGTAACCTGAAGATTTTTGTGGAAGCCGCCAAACAACGTGGCGAAGCGCTTGACCATGTTCTGTTGCACGGCCCACCGGGATTGGGAAAAACTACCCTTTCCTATATTATCTCCAACGAGCTACAGGTAAATATTATCACTTCTTCGGGACCGGTTTTGGACAAGCCCGGCGATCTGGCAGGCCTGCTTACCAATCTTGAAGAAAATGATGTTTTGTTCATTGACGAAATTCACCGCTTAAGTTCGGTTGTCGAAGAATACCTTTATTCGGCCATGGAAGATTTTAAGATCGATATCATGATCGAAACAGGTCCGAATGCCCGGTCGGTGCAGATCAACCTGAACCCGTTTACCCTTATAGGTGCTACCACCCGCTCCGGGTTACTGACGGCCCCGCTCCGTTCGCGTTTCGGTATTACGTCGCGCCTTACTTATTACGATACAAAAACTCTTACGGGTATTGTCAAACGATCAGCCGACATTTTGAAGGTAGCCATCAGTGAGAAAGCTGCACATGAGATTGCCGGCAGAAGCAGGGGCACGCCACGTATAGCTAATCTTTTATTGCGCCGCGTACGGGATTTTGCCCAGATTGAAGGTTCGGGTAACATAGATATCGACATAACACAGCATGCCCTGGAAGCATTAAATGTAGACAAATCGGGTCTGGATGAAATGGACAACCGTATTTTGTTAACGATCATCGAAAAATTTAAAGGTGGCCCGGTAGGCATCACAACTATTGCCACAGCTGTTGGGGAAGAAGCCGGCACCATTGAAGAAGTTTATGAGCCGTTCCTTATCCAGGAAGGCTACCTGATGCGCACGCCAAGAGGCAGGGAAGCCACGGAACATGCATACCGGCATTTGGGTAAAATAAAAAATCCCGATCAGAGAAAACTGTTTTGACTTGCTCCACTATTTCATGAACAAATCTTTACTCACCGGTTTTATTAAAGCGGAGGCTCTGAGAAATAACTTTTCCGCCTGTGGCATTTCCAGGACACAACATTTATCCGATGAAAAACTGAAAATGGAAGCCTGGCTGGCAAAAGGAATGCACGGCAACATGCATTATCTGGAAAAAAACAAAGAGAAAAGATACGACCCCTCGAAACTTGTGGACAATGCCCGGTCAGTCATTACGGTTTTGTATAATTATTATCCGAACGAGAAGCTGCCGGAAAACGACAATTATAAACTGTCGAAATATGCTTACGGAAAAGATTACCATTATATTATTAAAGAAAAATTAAGGGCTCTGCTTGCGGCTGTTGAAGAAAAAACGGGCCGCAGGACAGCACGTATATTTGTCGACTCGGCACCTGTTCTTGACCGTGCCTGGGCACGCCAAAGCGGACTGGGGTTTATAGGTAAAAACACAATGCTTATCAATAATAAAATGGGCTCGTTTTTTTTTATCGGACACATCATTATTGACCTGGAACTCGATTATGATAATCCGGAAACAGGCAATTATTGCGGCACATGCACGCTGTGTATTGATGCTTGCCCTACACAGGCACTTCAGCCCTTTCAGCTGGATGCGCGGAAATGCATTTCGTACATCACCATTGAAAACCGAGATAAAATTCCGGAGGACTTCAGGGGAAAAATGAACAACTGGATTTTTGGCTGCGACATTTGCCAGGATATTTGCCCATGGAACCGATTTTCCATACCCCACACGGAACCCCTTTTTGAGCCATCTGAAGCCCTTGCTTCTATGAAAAAAGTAAACTGGGAAAGCTTAGATAAATCACAGTTCAAAACGCTTTTTAAGAATAGTGCTGTTGAACGAGCCGGTTTTAACGGATTAAAAAGAAACATCGATTTTGTAGCAGAAAATACTAATTTTAGGCCCGAATAATAGAGAATGAGTATGACGAAAAAGGCAGGATTCTGGATTTCAATATTTTTTATAATACTTGCAATAGCAAGTCTGTTCAGGTACTTTAATCAAAAAGACAGGGACCTGTATGCCGATGAGATAATTACCCATACGTCGCTGGAATTTAAAAAAGACCTTAAAGCTTTTTTAGCTAATGTTGGGTCCATCACCAACACGGTAAAAAAAGATGTGTCTCTCATCGATGTTGACCGGGTTAGCCAGGACAGTTTACTTACTTATTTTTCACAACTGATCTCGAAAGACCAGCTACTCAAAGGCATTGTTCTTCTTGGGAGCAGAAGAAATTTCGTGTTGATTCATAATAACAATTCGTGGATCGTAACACACAGTCCCTTAAAAGATACCCTGATCAACTGGAAACGATTGAATAACAAGCTGGAGCCTGTCAGCAAATGGACAGACCCCTACAATTATTTTATGGAACTGAGCGATTTGAATTCCATAAAAGTTTCTTATCTGAAAGACGGAAAAAACGTTTGGAAAACTGCCAAAAGTAAGATTCCAGAATACCGCGACTTGTTGTTTAATGTATTTCGAACCACAAGTACCGATGGTAAAATAAACATTGTTGTTCTCATGTATAAAACCGGCGAACTGGGTAGCCGGTTCAACAACGTGTTATCGTTTGAGCAACCGCTGGTAACAATGATTACTTTAAACGACGACGAAATAACACCCATCAGGACAAAAGACACGACCCTTATTTCGCGATATGAAAAGCTGTCTGAAAATGTGGCTGACGTTATTAATACCTGGCATACACAGCATAAAGAACAACCCCATTTATATCATTTTGAAGAATACGGAAAAACATACTGGTCGCGCATCGACACAATCAATGAATCTCTCGGAATTAAGGCCTATACTTTAACAATTGCCGAAGAAGATCTGGTAAAAACAGCTTCTTCGGTTGAAGACGCTTATCTATATGCAGTGGTTATGTTTTTACTGTTTGCTCTTTCTGTTTTCATGGTTACTTTCCGGAAATACAACCAACAGCAAAAGCCACCAAAAACCGAATTGGATAATATACCTACCGAAAAGATTCTGGAAACAATAAAAAAAGGGGAAACCGAACACATCGAATTTAAATCTTCACTTCGCTGGGATTATCGCGAAGAAAAAGTGAATAAAGCCCTCGAAGATGTTATCCTGAAAAGTATTGCCGCCTTTTCGAATGCCAAAGGAGGCAAACTGTTCATTGGAGTTAGCGATGATATGCAGATTTTGGGGCTGCAACCTGATTTTGACACGCTTAAAAAACAAAATGTCGATTATTTTGAGCTCCATTTAAGAAAACTGATCAATAACCAGTTCGGCATCAGGTTTTCGAATAGCTACCTGCATATGCAGTTCCCGGTAATTGACAACAAAACTATCTGTGTCATACAGGTTTTGGCATCAGAAGATCCGCTGTACCTGAAAGTAAAAAACAACCAGGGCCACATGGTAGAAAAATTTTATGTACGATCGGGCAACGCCTCGCAGGAGATTACCTCGCTGCAGGAAATCAACGAATACGTTAACGACCGGTTTAATTAAAATGTATACGATAGCTTTAGTAATAATAAAACCGGATAGCCATTGCATGATGTTCATAAACAGGACCCTATGATTCTTTTAATTTATTCCTCTATATTTGTTTTATTACGTCTAAATATATAAGCATATGAACTGGCTGCTATTTTGGATTATTCCTTATTTAATTGTCATTGTTATTTTGGCCTTGCGCCATCTGCGCTCTTCTGATTTTGACCAATATCTGGTAAATAACCGGAACACTAAAACACTGCCCCTGGTATTTACTACGCTGGCCACCTTTGTGGGCGGCGGTACTTCTATCGGACTGATGGCTTTGGGGTACGAGTCGGGCTTTGCAGCTGTTGCCATTGGTGTTGCCTATGTCATCGGGTTCGTTATCATGTCATTTTTTGCCGGGAAAATACGTACTTATGGTGTCGAGCATAATATTTACAGCTTTCCGCATTATTTGAATCACAGATTCACTACGAAAGAAGAGCCTGGATTCTCAAAGATATTCTCAGCCACAGTCAGCGGTGTCAATATTTTCATTTTCTTTTTCATTTTATCGGCACAATTTGTGGCTATGGCCAGCCTTCTGAAATTCTCCTTTAAGATTGATTATACTACAGCTACTATCATTTCTGCACTGATCATTATTATATATACGGCCATTGCCGGACTGTCGGGAGTCATTGTTACCGATATGATCCAGTTTGTAGCTATTATCATCATGATCGTATTGATCTTCATCCCCGGTATATTGGAAGACACAGCTTTTTTCAGCAGAATGAGTGAACTCCCTGCCGAAATGCTGAACGGAACCCAGCTTGGTTGGATGTTCCTTATCGGTACACCGCTGTTTCTTTCGTGGTCGGTACTGGTACGGATGGATATCTGGCAGCGTATTCTGGCTGCCAACAGCGAACGGGCCGCCAAAAGAGCCAGTATCTGGTCGGGCATTGGCATGCTGCCGTTTTACATTATTTTTCCGATGGTAGGTATGGCTATCAGATTGGTACTGGATTATGATCTGGGTGCCGATCAAACTGCCGACGTGGCTTATCTTTTTATAGACAGACACAGCTCGGGAGTGCTTATGGGATTCGCTGTGGTAGGTCTGCTTTCAGCGCTGATGTCATCCGGCGACAGCTTCCTGAACATCATTTCCATCTCAGCTGTAAAAGACTTTGTGGGCTGGGGGAAAAAGAAAGAGGAGGTCACCAAACAAAAAGCCCATATGATGATTCGTATAGCAACTGTCGTATTCGGTATCATTGCCTTGTTTATGGCGCTGGTATTCCCGAATATTGTTGATTTGATGGTAGTCGGCATCTCCACTATTACCATATTTGCGCCCATTACCCTGTTTGCCTTAACAAGTAAAAAAGCTTTCGCATACCGGAAAGTGGCACTCACCAGTATTCTGACAGCTTTTGTAGTAAACCTTGCCCTGTTCATATACGGCATTATGGCTCCCGAACATTTCCAGGCAAAAGCATCGTTTATTCCGGCTTTTATTTTGGGAAGCCTGGTCCTGGTAATCGGTGTTCTGATTTCAAAGCCCAAAATAATGACTCATGAGCCTTAATCTTTATACTGACGAATTTTTTATGAAGGAAGCTTTGAAAGAAGCCCGCAAAGCTTTTGATAAAGATGAAGTTCCGGTAGGCGCTGTGGTGGTGTGCGACAACCGTGTTATTGCACGGGCATTCAACAACACCGAAACCCTTAACGATGTTACAGCGCATGCCGAGATGCTGGCATTTACTGCTGCCGCCGATTATTTGGGTGGAAAATACCTTCACGAATGTATCTTATATGTTACACTTGAACCCTGTGTGATGTGTGCCGGTGCCTCCTACTGGACACAAATAGGCAAGATTGTTTACGGTGCCCGGGACGAAAAAAGAGGATTTCAATTAACCGGAAAAACAATTTTACACCCTTCGACCGAGGTTAAAGGGGGTGTTATGGAGGACGAATGTAAAAAAATAGTACAGGATTTCTTTAAAATAAAGAGAGATTAATCTGCCTTTAAAATTCTAAATTATTGCTTCACAAATCGTTTATGAGTTATGAACAATTGTTCATATCCTCTGTTCATTTTTTGTGTATTTATCGAACTATAAAAATATTGCGGGGGAAAGAGAAACTGATGTACATTTGCTGTAGCAGGTGAAGATAAAGGGCAGGTTTTAATGTTGCCCGGAAAGTGAAGAGGAACTCGCAAGAGGAAATCGGATCTGACCACTTGGAAAGGGAAGGAAGCGACGCAAGTTAAATCCGGAACTGACCGGACGGAAGTTCGAAAGAGCAACCGGGGCAAAGAGACGCCGAAGCGCAAGCGGAAGCACCTCAAACCTCAAAAAAGGAGCTCGCAAGAGAAACTGGATTGAGGAAACATTAAAACGGGGTTCACGCCAAAGCCAAATCGCAAGAGGAGGCAGAAGCAGGAACCTGACGAAAGGGGAAGCCTCACGGGGCGGAACCAAGTAAGCAGCCGCAATAACGCAGCCTGCCACGAGTTTCAACGCTACGGCCGAGAAATGAGTGAACCGCGCAATGATTCTCACGAATGGTTGCGCGGTTGTTTTTTAGGAGACAACCGTTCCCAACAGGTCAGCAATATCCGTGATCATTTTACTTATGACCATGTACTTTCTTTGCAGTAACAATAAATCTTCATCAGAATTTACCACACGCATTTTCTCCATCACAGATTTTCCTTCCCTGCGCAATAACTTCAATTTAATCAACAGCAATACCCTTGTAACAGAATCCGCCTGGTTGTTCAAAAAAGTCTTAACATAAATCTTGTTTTCCTCCCAACCACCGCTTAGCTGATAAGGTGAAGCAACAAGTCCGATGGCAAAATTGGATATCTTTTGTTTCGGATGGCTTAAAAAGTATTTATCATTGACTTCCTTTCCGGAATCCCTGAATTCACGAATCTCCATAAAGATTTCCCTGACCAGCGGTTCGGTAAATTCAATCTGGTCTTTTTGAATATCCTCAAGGATGTAATCTGTAAGTGTTATTTCTCTTTTTACCCCGTCTTCTTCATACGTAATACTGTTGTTTCCATACTTCAACACAACCTCCAGCAGGAACTTTTCGTTTGCTGTCAGATCCAGCGGATCAACTTCAAGCTGTTGCTCGAGTGTTTGCTTTTTTTCAACTTCTTCCGGCCGGATATCCTGAACATCCACCCTACCCGTTTGTTTTCTGAACCGCTGCCTGAGCCGTTTATTTAACTCATTCATTAAGGTCTGTTCAGTAACGTCCATGATCAGGCTGCATTCCTTGATGTATACCGAACGATTGATCCCGTTTGGAATTTGTGAAATAGTTTGCACGATTTCCTTGATCAGGTCGGCTTTTTTTGAAGGGTCGCCAACTGTTTCATCTAACAACAGGTTGGTTTTAAAGGTAATGAAATCTTTTGCTTGTTTCGTTATAAATTCCTCCGTCTCGCTGGTTCTGTGCTTTCGCACGAACGAATCAGGGTCTTCACCATCGGGAAACAAAACAATTTTTACATTCATCCCCTGCTCCAGTATCAGGTCGATACCACGGAAAGAAGCCTTGATTCCGGCTGTATCGCCATCATATAAAATGGTGATGTTGGGTGTAAAGCGTTTGATCAGTCTGATCTGATCTTCGGTGAGCGATGTTCCGGAAGAGGCAACTACGTTCTCAATACCGGCCTGGTGCAACGAGATCACATCTGTATAACCTTCCACCAGGTAACAGTTATTTTGTTTGACGATTTCCGTGCGTGCAAAATAAATTCCGTAAAGGACTTTGCTTTTGTTGTAAATATCCGACTCGGGTGAGTTGATGTATTTAGCCGTTGATTTTTCTGATGACAGAATCCTGCCACCAAAGCCAATCACTTTTCCAGTTAAATTATGGATCGGAAATACAATCCTGCCCCGGAACCGGTCAATAAGGCGATTATCTTTATCGATACTCAGCCCCACTTTAACCAGGATCTCTTTTTTAAAACCTTGCTCCGTGGCATGATCCGAATAGTCCTGCCACTTATCCAACGCATATCCCAGTTCAAACTTTTCTATGGTTGCCTCTCTCAGTTCTCTTTCCTTCAGGTAAGTTAAGGCAACCGATTTTCCTTCTTCAGTATTGTTCAGGTTCTGCTGGAAGTATTTTGACACAAAACTGTTCACGGCAAACAAACTTTCACGTTCATCCAGCTCCTGTTGCATTTCTGGCGTCAACTCTTCTTCCTCTACTTCGATCTGATATTTGTTAGCCAGAAATTTCAATGCTTCAGGATACGAATAATGCTCGTGTTCCATGATAAAGCCCACAACATTACCGGCTTTGCCACAACCAAAACATTTGAAAATTCCTTTGGAAGGCGAAACCGAAAAAGAAGGAGTTTTCTCGTTATGGAACGGACACAGTCCCAAATAATTTGCCCCCCGTTTTTTTAATGTAACGAAATCACCGATCACTTCTTCGATGTGTGCCGTTTCAATTATACGTTGTATGGTTTCTGGTTTAATCATGTGTACTATCGTAGTGCTAAATTAACACAAATATGGCAGGGGAATCAGACCTGATAATAAAAAAACGGCCCTTTTTCAGGGCCGTTTTAACCAAAAACCAACAATTATGAAATAAAGCAGAATTTGTCCGGTTTGCGGGGAGCAAACCTCTATGATGACAAATAGTTTATCATTCAAATTCTGAAACAAAAGTATATCATTCAACTTTCCATAAATGTTAAGTAAGATTAACAAGTGTTAATAAATGTTAAAAGCTGTATATCAATTATTTGAAGCCTTAAATTTGTTGTGTGAATAAATGGTCAACATTTTTAATTATCACTTTGGTTACTATGGCCACCATTGGCCTGATGATCATTCAGGTGTACTGGATCAGGGATGCTGTAAAAGTAAAACAGGCAGTTTTTCTCAGGGATCTTGACCAGGCTATGACCAGTGCTATATATGAGCTCGACAAAGCACGACTAGAAGACAGACTCAAAAAACAAAGGAAACTTTTTCAAAGAAGCCAGGGTATTTATGAAATATACGACTCACTGAACCTACTGCTTGCCAGAGGAGCCGGAAGCATAAATTCTATATCCGAGATCGACTACATTCTCAAAAAAACCAATAAAATGATCAACCGGGCGAACTGGCAATTGTCATTACATCCGGCTGCTAACGAAACGGGAAGTTTTTTCGTAGCCCATAAAGACCTGATCGACTCAATTATTACCAAACAACTGAAGAAACACAACATCACCACAAAACACGAATTTGGCATTTACAGTCCTGCTACCAATTCAATGCTCGTCCAGCGTACAGGTGCTTATCCCGAGCAGTTATTAAAAGAGAGCTACGTATATGACCTGGCACCTATAACTTCTCTTTTTGCTCCGTCTAACAAGTTATTGTTGTTTTTCCCCAACGAAAAAAGTTTTATTGTCAGGCAACTCTGGAAACTGCTGATCATTTCTGTTTTTCTTTTTATTGTCATTATTCTTTCCTTTTCTTTCAGTATTTATATCATAAACAGGCAAAAGAAACTTTCGGTCATGAAAAATGACTTTATCAACAACATGACGCATGAATTTAAAACACCCATATCAACCATAGCCCTTGCCTGCGAGGCCCTGAAGGATGAAGACCTTAAAAAGTCATCGGAGATATACAATAGTTATATTGGTGTAATCAATGAAGAAAATAACCGTCTAAAATCTATGGCGGAACAAATTTTACAGACAGCCATTATTGATAAAGGACAGTTAAAGCTGAAGAGAACAGTTGTTGACATACACGATTTGATCTCAAATGCTGTCGGGAGTAAAGAAATGATCGCGACGAAAAAAGGGGGTATTATTGAAATGCAGTTAAAAGCGGAAAAATCCATTATAAAAGCTGATGTTGTTCATTTGACAAATGCATTTATTAATTTGATCGACAATGCACTGAAGTATACTATCAATGCACCCCATATTATCATCAATACTATTAACCGGGACAATACCTTACTCATTCGTGTTCAGGATAATGGTGTTGGTATCAGTAAAGAAAATCAGAAAAAAATATTTGAAAAATTATACCGCGTACCGAGTGGCGATATCCACGATTTCAAAGGATTCGGACTGGGGCTCAGTTATGTAAAATCTATTATTGATTTACACAAAGGAAATGTTCATGTTGATTCCGAATTGGGCAAAGGATCTACTTTTACCATTCGGCTACCTTTAAAACAATGACTTATGAAGAAAAAAATTAGCATACTGTTGGCAGAAGACGATAAAAATCTGGGAAACGTTCTGAAAACTTATCTTGAAGTGAAAAGTTTCCATGTAACGCTGGCCGTAGATGGTAAAGAAGCCCTTGAAAGTTTTAAACGAAACGAATTCGATTTTTGCATTCTGGATATCATGATGCCCGTTATGGATGGGTTTACCCTTGCCAAAGAGATCAGAAAACTGGATAAAAAAATTCCTTTTCTGTTTTTAACTGCCAAATCGATGCAGGAGGATAAGATCCACGGATTTGAAATTGGTGCCGACGACTACCTTACCAAGCCATTCAGCATGGAAGAGTTGCTGATGCGCATCAGGGCCATCATGCGCAGAGCCGAAGAGAACAAAGACAAGCCTGAAGACCGGAGATATACATTTGGAAAATATACATTTGATTATAACCGTCAGATGCTCCTGTTGGGTAAGAAGCAGCAGAAACTTACCTCGAAAGAGGCAGAGCTGCTCAAACTTTTATGCGAGAATAAACACAACGTACTCGATCGTTCTGTTGCTTTAAATAAGATCTGGTACGATGACAGCTATTTCAACGCCCGTTCGATGGATGTATATATTACCAAACTGCGTAAATACATTAAAGACGACCCGTCAGTTGAGCTAATAAATGTGCACGGCGTGGGCTTTAAGCTTGTAACCCCTTAACAGGTCAATTCTTTACAGGAAAAGCTGTATACAGGCCCAGTGGCAGGGTATCAGATCGTATGATATTCCAAAAATTATCGGAGCCCGGCCCTTTGTCTTTATTGGTAAGTACAATAAGCGTTTTATGGTGTTTCATGTCACGTATATAAAAAGTACGGAACCCTTTCCACCAGCCAAAATGATACACTGTGCTGTCCATACCATCTTTGATGCGCCAGCCGAAACCGTAGTTGTTCCTGCGGCGCCAGTATTTTGGGTTTCCCGGTTTGAACGCTTCACGCAAAACACTGTCGGGCAATAAGGTAAAATGATCCAGCGCCTGGTCGTATTTATACAGGTCATCCACCGAAGTATAAACGTTTTTGTCCCCCATCACGCCATTCAGGTAATCGTTAGTCATCTCACGCCAGCGCCAGCCGCGGTGGTAATAACCGGGAGTTCCTTCTTCAACATACAGCGATACGGCCGTATCACCCCGCATGTTGTAAACAAATGAACTGTCCATACCCAGAGGTTTGAATATTCGTTCAGTCATAAAATCTTCAAAATACATTCCCGATACTTTTTCGACAATATTAGCCAGCAACGCATAATTTGTATTGCAATAATGGAAGCCTGTGTTGGGTTTAAAATACCTGTCAGGATGGTAGGCCACGAACAAATCTATAACATCGTCATTCGTCAGCGGTATTTTTTTATTCTCCCAGTGGTCCTGGGCAATACTCATATAGCGAGGCAGGCCCGAGCGGTGGGTTAGCAGCATACGGATAGTAACTCCGTTGTACGGAAATTCGGGCAGATACATCCTGAGGCTGTCGTCGTAATCCAGCTTGCCATCGTTTTTCAGCACCATAATGGCCATCGCTGTAAACATCTTAGAAACTGAAGCCAGCTGAAAAGCATCAGACGTTGACAGCGAGTCTCTCTTCCGGCGTACATTTTTATATCCGTACGCTTTTTTCAGAACGATTCTCCCCTTTTCTGCATATAATACTGTACCATTAAAACCGGTGAGTTTCACAAGCCGCTGGAATTTTCTGTCAATTTCTTTAGCTTTTTCAGCAATTACCGTACTGTCGGCATCTCTGAAAATTTCCACGTTGACATCGGGAATATTTTCCAACTCTCCGGAATCATTATTATCCGTACAACCCGAACAACCCGTCAGCCAGAAAGCGGCAGGCAGTAACAGGAGTAGTATTAAATATTCTATCTGTTTGCTTGTTATAATGTGCTTCATCAAGGCGGCAAATTTATGGAATTACAGCTTAGGTAAATGTTAAAAAATATTGGATATTCACTTTGTGAAAAAATATCAATAGCACGAGAACTAAACGGAGGGATATTTTTGGCTTTATATCATTTTTTCCTAATTTCTTAGCCATTTCAACGCTTCGCGCTCGCTTAAACCTGACAGTTTGTTTTCTCTGACAAAGCGGATTACAAATTCGGGGTTGGTTTTGGAGTACTCGCGCAAAGCCCAGCCAATGGCTTTCCGGATAAAAAACTCATTGGAGGATGCCAGTTGCCGGATGAAGGATGAGAGTAACTCAGTATTGGTTCTGTCTTTGTATCTTAACTGGAACAACAGGCAGGTACGCTGCAACCACATATTACCCGAACCCATCCATTTTGTTGTAAGGCCGGGAATTTGTTCAGGAAATTTTTGCATATAAGGCCCTGCAAGATTTGCTGAAATATAATCTATCGAATCCCACCACGATTTTGTGACAATCATAAATTCATAGAGTCCGATTATTTCTTTATTCACTTTTTTAGCTTCTTTACTCAGAAATTCCATAGCGAAATATTGCCACTCACGTTGTGGTGCTTCCCAGCACCAATGTATAATCTCTTCTCTATTTTCAACGGGGATCAAACCAAATTGATTGATATGCTTCCTGTAAAGTTCTCGCCTGAGCGGTGATTTGATTCCGAAGAATTCAAAACGGGACTTCATGTACTTTTGCATCTGAACGGCATTTTCGGAGTTGGCATGCTTCTCCAATTCGACGTACAGCGGGCGGATATAGTCTGGTATTTTCACAAAAGTTTATTTTAAGATCAATATCTTTTCAGTAGCTATTGACTTTCCGTTGTTAATTACTTCAGCAACCAGAATACCCGGTGCCACCTCATAGGGCTCCCACCGCCAGACTGCATGCCGTCCGTTTACTGTCAATTCTTTTAACAACCAGCCTTTTTCATTATAAAAACGAATGGTGTAATGCCCTCTTTCGGCAAACTCAATGGTTAGTTTTTTTTTTGCCGGATTGGGATAGAACTTTACCTTTTTTGCATCAGTATTTTCAGGTACGCCTACAATGGTCTTGTCGTAAACAGCCGGCGTGTATTCGCCCAGTTGCAGGTCTTCCACATATACATAACCCATATTCCAGTTACCAATCCTGGTTTGGGGTACATAGTGCCAGTCGTTGCGCGGATGGTCGCGATATAAGATCACCAGCGAGTCGTTTTCATCGATGATCAGCTCATTATCCCATACAGTAACTGCATCATAATAAAATCTTCCCTGTGCATGGAATTCTTCAGGCAGGATCCCGTCAATTTTCCAGAAACGGTTTGGTGAAATGCGCAGACCTTCAACCGGTGTTTTTAAAGTATCAGGTGCTGCAAAATTATTTGTCACCTGTATCAAAGCCGTATCACTCAACTCATCGATCATGATCTTAAAAATAACCTCAGGATAAGCATAGTCCTGCGGCTGGTTAAAAAATCGGTAACTATCTATAGTAGCATCATTTGTTGTCTCCAGCGGGTCAAGCAAAACAGCCCGGGGTTCAAAGTCAATAAATTTTACCGAGTGACCCGTAGCTCCCGAAAAATGAACAGTATCGGTGACAAAATCAAAATTATCTTTTACAAAAGCTATTTCCACAATATTGTCATCCCCTAAAAAATCATAACCAAAACGTTTTTGTTTGAGAAAAAGATCCACCATAAAGCTGGCATCACCTTCTGTTACCAAAACGGAATCAATACCGAAATGCGGTGACCCCGGTGTAAACACCCAATTATCGAAAAATCCTCCCATATCAATACCCGTATAAGATGTCAAAAAGTCCCGCATGTCATAGGATGAAACCGACTGATACGCAAACTGATCCAGATAGGCAGTCATGGCGTCAAAGAAAAGTGTATCGCCCAAATATGCTCTGAGGGTATTGGCAACAGTTCCTCCCTTATCATAGGCTGTTTTCCCGTAGGTTACATCTTGCGGAATACCGTTCAGCGGCCAGAAACCTCCGTCAATAATATGAGCTTTTTTCAAAACATCATTATGCATATCGCGCATCATGGTCCGGAACAACTCTTCGGAGTATAGGCCTGTACGGTAATACAATTCGCAAAACGTAGCCCAGCCTTCGTTCAGCCACATATCTTCGGCTGTCGAGCAGGTAACCTCATCCCCAAACCACATGTGCGACAATTCGTGTGTGTATAACGATTCATAAGAAGTGTTTCCGTTGATGGCGAAGTGCGGATAAGCAATATTAGTAGCATGCTCCATTGCACCAATAGCCGTTGATACGTAACCAATCCGTTCAAAAGGATAAGGCCCGAAATGTTCTTCAAAAAAGTGCATTATCTCGTGCAGATGCACAAACGACCCGGCAACTTTAGCCGATTCGGAAGGGCGTGTATATATATTGATGGGAAT
This sequence comes from Bacteroidota bacterium, assembly GCA_003648625.1. Taxonomy (GTDB): domain Bacteria; phylum Bacteroidota; class Bacteroidia; order Bacteroidales; family F082; genus UBA4459. The sequence goes on along the minus strand of QMPO01000004.1, from coordinate 10,056 downwards.
ATCCTTTTCCATCCCTTCGTACACATCTTCGTAAAGCACATAATCGCCTACAGCTGCCGATTCGAGGTAGGTGGGGATTGGGTGGGATATTTTCCAGTGCCAGGTAGTTGTGCCGTTGCCGTTATCAGTAGTCTCCACCAGCAACCCGCCGCCAACGCCTGTTTTTCCGTTTTCAACGGTGATGAATACATCGTATGATGACCTGTCGGTAAAATTATCCACGCAGGGAAACCATGTTTTTCCAAGGTTATGGGGTATCGATACAAAACCAACTCCCAGGTTAAAGGCATAATCGCCGCTGAAATGGAAGCCTCCCCAGTCTTCATGAAACGGCTGTCCATGGTAATATACACCTACAAGCAAGGTGTCTGCTTTTGTGGTCAGCGGTAATCGGATAACATCGTCTGTATAGGTAAAATTCCATTCCGTACCATCAATAAAAACAGAATCGACAGTCAGATCTTTTAACTCTAGCGGAATATAAGCCAGGTCTTCTATCAACGGTACCAGTTTAATTTCCGTATAGGCAGCAATCGTATTTTCAGCAGTATTAATATGGTTAAGATGAATGTTATAATGGATAGCATGAATGGTATCACCAATATCGTTATTTTGTGCATTGGCCGTTCCCATGTAAAACAACAACAAGAACATAATAAATAAGCGGGCATTTTTCATAGGTTATTATTTTGAATGATAAAATTAGTGAATAAAGCCGTACCGGTTATTATCCTTTGCGGTTATTTAGTGGTTCATAGCAGAAATGCATGAGCACTTTGTCGCCGAGAGATTTTTTTAATTAATATGCCCTTTCAAACAATGTTTCAGGCGTTTTATTGTTTTCTTAATACGTTACGTAGATAAATTTACGTCTTATGTCGAATTTATTCTTTTTTAACATTCTTCTGTCATTCTTTTGCCATTCAAATGATTATATTTATGCCTTTTAAATAACCTGACTTATTCAAAATCCAAAAAACACTATATATGAACAAAAAATCTATGATTCTGTCAATGCTCCTTGCTATGGTGCTTTTCAGCGTGAGTGTGGTGGCTCAGGAATTATGGTCGTTGGAACAATGCATTAATTATGCATTTGAAAACAACCTGACGATCAAAAAGAGTATGCTGGATGTATCTAATGCAGATCGGGATCTAAAACAAAGCAAACTTAATATGGTTCCTGCTTTTAACGCTTCTGTAGGGCAAAATTTCGGCTGGGGTCGTGCTCCCGACCCTTCATCCAATTTATATGTTACTCAACAATCCCGGCAAACGTTCTTCGGGATTAACTCTGATATCACCCTCTTTCAGGGCTTGCAACAGATTAACTACGTCAGGCAAAAGAATTTTGATTACTTGGCTCAAAAATATGATTCGGATAAGATTAAGAACGACATTTCGCTCAATATTGCCTTGAGCTATCTGACGATTCTATTTAATCTGGAGTTGGTAAATAATGCTCAGCGCCAGGTTGATATCTCCAGAGACCAAATCAGCCGAACGGAAAAACAAGTAGATGCAGGCGCCGTTGCACGTGGTAGTTTATACGACATTCAGGCTCAGGGCGCCGGTGACGAGGCTAATCTGGTTAATGCCAGGAACAATGTGCTTCTTGCCTACCTGGACCTGATGCAGCTCCTTGATATTGAAGCAACACAAGAATTCGATATTGAAAAACCGCAACTGGACATTACGGGTGCCCCTAATTTGTTACCACCCGAAATGATCTACAGTAAAGCACTGGATATTATGCCTGAGATTAAAAGTGCGGAATACCGTGTGCAAAGTGCCGAGAGAGTTCTTGCCAGAGCTAAAGGATATCACAGCCCACGACTCTTCGCTCAAGGCAATTACGGCACCAATTATTCTGACCGGATCAGGCAGGATCCTATGGACCTGAACAGTCCGACCGTGCCCTTTGACCAGCAGTTTAAAGACAACCGTAACGGGGCCTTATATATCGGACTTGCTATCCCCATTTATAACGGTTACCAGGTAACAACGAATGTGAAGAAATCATATATCGGCAAGGAGACAGCCGAACTAAATCTTGAAAATCAAAAAAATATACTTAGGAAGAGCATTGAGCAGGCATATGCCGATGCCATTGCTGCTTACCAAACTTACGTTGCACGGAAAAAATCAGTTGAATCATATAAAGAGGCATTCAAATATACAGAGGAGAAATTTAATGTCGGTATGGTCAATTCAACTGACTACAATGTGTCAAAAATTCAACTGAGCAATGCCGAATCAGATCTTGCATCGGCAAAATACGACTACATATTCAAAACAAAAATTCTTGACTTTTATCTTGGCAAGCAGCTGACTTTGACGGATATAGCTAACGTGCAAGAAGAATAACGGCATGATATTCTTCATGTCTTAATTAAAAGTAATTTTACATCAATAATCTCAAAAACTGTCGGCATGGCAAAATCAAAGAATAAAAAGATCTGGCTCTATATAGCTGCTGCGATTGTACTTGTTGTTATCATTGTACTCGTCATTAAAAAAAGTCAGACTTCAACTGGTATTAAAGTGGCCACAGAAATTGTCGAAACCCGTACTATTGTGGAAACGGTATCGGCCAATGGAAAAATTCAGCCGGCAAAAGATATTAAGATCAGCCCTTACATCTCGGGTGAAGTTGTTAAACTTTTTGTAAAAGAAGGTGATTTTGTTCAAAAGGGTGACCAGCTTGCTAAAATTGATCCGGAGATATACATCTCCACTTATGAAAAAATAGATGCTTCACTAAAAACAGCCCAGGCCAATGAGGCCAGTGCAAAAGCGAGGCTTGCACAAAGTAAAGCACAATATGTAAAAGCACAACTGGATTTTAACCGAAGTAAAACCCTTTGGGAAAAAGAGGTGATTTCAGATGCTGACTTTGAAGCAGCCCAATCTTCCTATGAAGTTGCCAAAGCCGATGTTGAAGCCGCCGAAGAGAGTTACAAATCAAGTCAATTTCAGGTGAGTAGTGCCCGTGCTTCGTTGCGGGAAGCCAAAGAAAACCTGAACCGTACCAGTATTTATGCTCCTAATGATGGCACCGTTTCCAAATTGAGCGTGGAAGTCGGAGAACGGGTTACCGGTGCATCGCAGTTTTCTGCAGGAACGGAGATTATGCGCATCGCCAATCTCGATATTCTGGAAGTAAATGTAGAAGTAAATGAAAACGACATTGTCAGAGTATCTCTTTTCGACACGGCAACTATTGAAGTAGATGCTTATCTTGATCATGTTTTCAAAGGTGTTGTAACAGAAATTGCTACTTCAGCCAATACAACGGGTGTCAGCGTTGATCAGGTGACTAATTTCGATGTGAAGATCACCATGTTAAAAGAATCATACGAAGATCTGATAAAGGCGGACGACCCGATTCCTTCACCTTTCAGACCGGGGATGTCGGCAACTGTTGAAATTCAGACCGAAACAGCTAACAATGTACTGACGGTTCCCATCCAGGCCGTAACAACACGTGCCGACACTACGGGCAGGGTAAAATCGAACCGGGAAAAAAGAGAGGAAATGACGGGAAAGGAAGAGGATAAACTGACAAAAGACAAAGAAGAAGTACACGAATATGTTTTTGTTTATAACGAAGGTATTGCTAAACTGACAAAGGTTAAAACAGGTGTCCAGGACAATACCTATATAGAAATAACAGAAGGGTTAGCCGAAGGAGATAAAGTGATCACCGCTCCTTACCGGGCTGTTTCCAAAACTTTGAAAAACGGGGACATTGTGGAAGAGGTAAAAAAAGAAGATTTGTTTAAATCGGAAGATTGATCATTATATAAAAACGATTATTAATCTTGGCTTTCATCCTGAACATAGAAACAGCAACAAGAGTTTGTTCCGTTGCGCTGGCAATTGACGGAGTTGTAACGTCCATCAGGGAATCGCATGTTGCCAACAGCCACTCGGAACTGATCACTTTATTTGCCGAAGAGGTGATGAATGAGGCAGGAATACCGTTTTCCAGACTCGATGCCATTTCCGTAAGTATGGGACCGGGGTCATACACAGGGCTCCGTATTGGTGTTTCTACAGCTAAAGGCCTGTGCTATTCATTAGACAAACCGCTTATTGCCATAAGTACCCTAAAAGCCATGGCGGCAGGAATGGCCGGTTTAGTTGAAGATGATCAGTTTCTTCTTTGCCCGATGATCGATGCCCGGCGCATGGAAGTATACGCTGCAGTTTATGATCTGCAACTTCGTGAGCTAAGGCCAACGGAAGCCGTTATTGTTGATGATCAATCCTTTGGCGAATTACTGGAGAGCCATAATATCCTGTTTGCCGGTGACGGGGCGCCAAAATGCAAAGAAGTGTTAAGCCATCAGCAACATGCTGTTTTCCATGATGAGTTTCATCCGTCCACAAGGTATATGGCCACCTTATCCGAACAAAAGTTCCGGCAAAATGTTTTTGAAGACGTTGCCTATTTCGAGCCTTTCTACCTGAAAGATTTTGTTGCAGGCATTCCGAAAGTAAAAGGTCTGAGGTAACTGTTACCTTCTCCTTCCACCACCTCCCATACGAGCACCACCACCACCATACGAACGTGTCCGGTTATAATTTGTATTACCGCGGCTCCTGTTTTGATACGACCGGTTGAGTTGCTGCCGTTGTTGTGTTGATATGTTATTAGAAGGTCTTGTTTGCCCGGTTGAAGGACGTGTGGCCGGTTGAGTTGATGGACGCTGTGCTGGTTTCGTAGCAGGACGTGTGGCCGGTTGAGTGGCCGGTCGTGTCCTGTTGTTATTCTTTTGTTGCCAGTTACCGGTCTTATCACGCTGATACACATTCCCTTTCCTGTCGGTATAAACATTATTTGGCCGAGTAGAGGGTCGTGCTTTGTTATTCAGATTTCTACCCGATTGAGCATTCCTCGGTGTACCGTTAACTCTCACGCCTGTCCCCCTGTTACGGTAAACATTGTTGTTATACCTGGCGCGATTATATCCTGCAGCATAACCCCGTGCAGCACCCCGTCGGTAGCCATGATGATAGCCATGCCGGTAGCCATGATAGTAACCGTGACGGTAACCCGGATAAAAACCACGAGGACCCCAGTAAGCACGACTGTACGGATGAAAACCCCAGCCGACCCAGCCAAAACTAATGCCGAACGAGAAACCCCAGCCTGTATAGGGATTCCAGTGAACGCCAAATCCCCAGGTCACCGGTCGCGGATAATAATAGTTATGGTACCACGGCCGATACCAATAACCTGTTCCGTAAACAACACATCCACCGTAAACGTAGGATGAAGTGTAGCCGGGGAGATAACCTACATAAACCACTTCGGGTGTCGATTCGTATACATACACATATTTTACGTTATATGCTTCCGACTCGGGAGGAATCTGATCCACTTCATCAGGACGCACATCACTTACAGCCCACGGACCATCGGGTTTTCCGGCGACAAACCAAACACCATCGTCAACACAGTAATACTTTTTATCGATCAGTAAAACCGTTTTGTCGCTGTTTTTAGCAACGGAAACGTCAGTGTCTTTAATCTTTTCAAACTTCGGATCCCCGTCCCATTTTACTTCCACTGTGGTTGTCTTTCTGTCGACAGTTGCGGTTGTTGGGATGGCCTGCTCCAGCAATGCGTCTTGAGCTTCCGGCGTGCCGGGCACACTTACTCTTACTTCTGACATTTCTGAATCTTCAGGTATTTTCGAGAAATCTTCCGGCAGATTCGATGGTTCAACAAAGGTCCAGCTTCCGTCTTTCAGCGTCTTTGATTTGTACCACCTGCCAGCTAAAAGAATGTAAAGCTCCTGGGTACTGATGTTCCTGATGATGTCATCAGAAGTATTAGAAACATAGAGCAACTGCGTTCCGTCGATTGATGCGTATTCAGGTTCCCCGTCAGTTGATATCAACTCTGACGGCTTTGTGACAACAATAATTTCCGGAGCCTTATCCATAGCTTCCGATATAGAATCCAATTCGTTGTCAGGGAGGTTTTCTTCAGCGAATTTCACTAGATCGGAAGGAACATTCTTCGTTTCGGCATACCCTGTAGTCACCTCTTTAGAGACATACCAGAATTTACCTCCTTTGATGTAATAGTTATTTTTCTTTTCAACAATAAAAAAAGGCGTGTTAACAACGTAATTATATCCCTTCCCTTCAATTTCCTTTATTATCGGATCACCATCGATGGTAATCAAGACAGCCGGCTCAGTACGGAAATAAATATCCGGCGGATTGTTATTCAGTTTTTCCGATAATTTATCCAGCTCCACTTTATCTTCCAGGCTGGCAATAATCCTGTCAAGCGACATAATCATATTCCACGCCTCAACCTCCTCTTCAAGCAGGCTCGTAAACCGCTCTATCCTTGTCGTATCTTTATAATCGGGGAAATATATCTTGGTAATCTCAAGTTTTTGCAATATGGCAGTTCGTTCGTCATAATCAGCTGAAATAGTGGCTTTGAACCACAATGCACCAAAAACAATCTCATTGTCTTTGGGAGTTACCGACAGGGCCATACGCCCTTGTAAGATGTTACCCTCCAATGACTCGAGTTGTGGTTGATACAACACCACCAGCGTACCATTCTTTTCAATTTCTTTTGGCCAATTAAGACCGTTTTGTTTATCCTGTTCGTCCTGAGAAAATCCGGACAATACAGTTACAAATATAAGAACTGTAAAGAGATATAATTTATTCATCTTAGTTTAATTATATTGATAATTATGTTGATCCGGAAGAATAACACAATTAACCTGCCAAAATTTTAGAGTAAGTTCCGGACGCTAATAAATGCTGTTTTTTCTTGCTTTTTTTCTGTTTTCTTCGTACCCTTTATATACCATCCGGTTGTTTCTGAAAATGGAGAAATTAAGGGAAAAATACCAGATATTTGATTTTAACCCCTGGTAAGGATATGAGTTAGTAGCCCCGTCAAAATAGTCTTCATTAAAGAATTCTGAAAAATAATATTTGAATTTCAGACTGAATCCGTAAGGGAATTGTATCCCGACAAATACCGAATTGTAATAGGATGGTGTTCGTGATGAAAACCAATCCGTTATCTTATAGTCTTGTTTTGCTCCGTTAATAAAGGTTTTTTCTTTGTAATGAAACGGGAATTCAATTTCATATCCACCGTAAAGAAGCCATTTATTCATTACACCCAATTTAAGGCCTACCGGAATGCCAAAATCGTAATTCCGGTATTTCTTTTTTATGTTCGTAATCACTCCGTCTCCGGGGTCAGAATATTCGTAAATAAATCCGACATTGCGTATGGCCCCGCCAAAAATCAACCCGACATGTTTGCCGAAATCGACATTACCATAGGCCTGTATATTAAAAAAAGGAGCAAACCGAAGGATGTTTCCTCCGGTTTGCCCATTGTTGTCAATTTCCGCTAATGAAAAAATAACCTCAGAACCTCCCGTGGCATAAAATTTCACCTGTGCATTTAATAATTGTGTTATTCCAAGAAGGATAAAAAATATGAGAAACTTTTTTTTCATTATCGTATTGTAAAATGCTGCAATGATTTATTTATCCATATGCACATCCAGTTGTGGAAACGGAATACTCAAACCGTGTTTGTCTGCTTCTTTATAGTATTTTTCATTCATGTCGAAAAACACACCCCAGTAATCTTCTCCTTTTACCCAGGCACGTGTGGTGATATTTACAGAGCTGTCGGCCATTTCGCCCAAGGCAACAAACGGTTCCGGATCGGTAAGGATTCGCTCGTCTGTTTTCAACATATTGAGGATAACATCTTTGGCTTTGTCAAAATCATCGCCATAGGCAATGCCAAAACTCCAGTCGACACGCCGGGTTGGCTCAGCACTGTAATTGATCAGTGAACCTGTGGATAATCCTCCATTCGGAATAACTACTGTTTTATTATCAGGAGTAGTAAGGATTGTGATGAAAATCTGGATCTCTTTCACAGCACCCATATAGCCCTGCGCTTCGATGAAGTCGCCTACTTTAAAGGGTTTAAAAATAAGGATCATAACCCCTCCGGCAAAATTTTGCAAGGTGCCCGACAAGGCCATACCTACGGCCAGACCAGCAGCACCAAGAATGGCAATAAAGGATGTCATTTGAATACCTAACATCGTCAACACACTGATAACCAGCATGATTTTTAACAGCATACTGATCATGCTAAGCAGGAATGGTTTCAGAGATTCATCCATATCTCTCTTTTCCATTGTTTTTCGAATACCTTTCATAATTGCTTTGATTACCCAAAGACCGACAATAAGAACAACTATTGCTCCGATGAGTTTTAATCCGTACTCCATAGCTAAACCGTTTAGCCATTGTAAAATTTCCTGTGCTTTTTCCATAGTTTAATGATTTAAATTGTTATTAAGATTAGTTTATAAATTGTTAAATACCTAAAGAGATGCCAAGTCCCCGAGCCGTTTTTACAAGGGAGTTGTCTTCTGTAACTAAATTTGGCTTGGCAATTGCTTCTTTCAGCGGCACGGCAATAAAATTCGGATGACGATAAGCCACCATTTTACCAAATTTATTGTTTAATACCATTTCAAAAGCTTTCACCCCAAATTGCGCCGAGAGCACCCGGTCGTAGGCAATAGGAACGCCGCCCCGCTGCAAATGACCGAGGACTGTTTCACGCATATCGTGTTCAAATCCGGCCTCTTGCAACTCGTTTATAAGCTGGCGTGCGATACCGCCCAATCGTTTATTTCGGTATCCTACTTCCGTATTTTCCTGGTATACCATTTCGCCACCTTGTTTATGTGCTCCTTCCGAAACAACAACAACAGCGAATCCCCTGTCGTAATGAAACCGTTTTTCTAATGCTTCTTTTACCTTATTAATATCGTAAGGAAATTCAGGGATCAGGCATACTTCGGCACCGCCGGCTACAGCTGCATTGAGAGCAATCCACCCGGCATATCTTCCCATTACTTCCAGAACGAATACACGGTTGTGGCTTGCTGCTGTGGTTACCAGTTTATCAACGGACTCAGTAGCAATTTGTACTGCTGTTTGAAAACCGAAAGTGGTATCTGTAGATGAAAGATCGTTATCGATTGTTTTGGGAACACCGATAATATTTAACCCTTTTTCAAAAAGTTTCTGCGATATTAACTGCGACCCATCACCTCCGATATTGATCACGGCATCAATATTCATATATTGTAACTTCCTGATCATATCATCCGAGCGGTCAACGGTAATCCATGTGCCATCATTTTCTTTTACAGGCCATGAGAATGGGCCACCTTTATTGGTGGTTTCTATAATAGTTCCCCCCTGAAAATGAATTCCGGCAACTTTTTTATTATCTAACACAACCACTTCTGTAGGTTCCCACAACACGCCGTTAAATGCCTGAATGCTTCCCAGCACTTCCCAGTCGCCTTCCTGTGATGCCCTGTGCACAATCGCCCTGATTACTGCATTAAGACCGGGACAATCACCTCCTCCAGTAGCTATTAATAACCTTTTCATAATGTTAATTGATGGCCAAAAATAGTCAAACAAGTTGAATTCACCTTAAATAACTGCAAAATATTGACCGGACTGATTGTTTTAACTTTCAATTTCTTTTGTTCAAAACTGTTGTTTTTCAATATATTATGCTTCACTAGTTGCATAAACCGGGATAAATATTATATTTTTATAAATAATTTATTGTTATGCCGGTTTCTGGAATTACATTACTGATCATCATGTTTCTCGCGGGAAATCCCGAACCTGTTTTCATGGTTGAAAATCTTCCAAAGGAAACAAGAGCCTATGTGCATGATAAAAAGCGTAAAGAAAAAATCCTCCTTCTTTACAAACAGTACGAAAAAGAAGTTAAACCATTTAAAAAAGAATTTGCAAAAACCCGTAAGAAGTTAAAAAAGCTAAATCTTTCTAAAAAAACTTCTGAAGATTCGCTGCTTCAACTATTGTCACATTCTCTGGATATTCAAGAAAGAATAGCTATAACGGGTATTTCTTACCGTATGCAAATTCAGGAATTGTTCTTATCAGGCGAGTGGGATGCGATTTTTACGCATA
>QMPO01000003.1 GCA_003648625.1 Bacteroidota bacterium | reverse complement strand
TGGTGATGAATAAAAAAGGGCAGGTAGTTGATGAATTAAACTATTTTGAAGAAGATCTGAAAGTTTATGATATTGACGACGTGTGTAAGGCAGATGCATCTGCGCCTTTGAAGAACAGATCCGATATCAGTATGATCCACGATGCTCTGGTGTTAGGAATACGGAATTATTTTCAAAAACTGGGCTTTCAAAAAGCAATTATCGGCTTATCAGGTGGTATTGATTCTGCCTTAACGGCTGCTCTGGCGGCCGAAGCGCTGGGACATAAACACGTGTACAATGTTTTGCTGCCTTCCGAATTTTCAAGTGAGCATTCCATAAAAGATGCCGTTGAACTGGCAGAAAACCTACAGATGCCTTACGACATTATTTCCATCGAAGAAGCCCACCACACGGTTGAACATGCGTTGAAACCCTATTTCAAGGATCTGCCATTCAACGTAGCCGAGGAAAACATCCAGGCCAGGATCAGGGGTGTGCTGTTGATGGCCCTGTCAAACAAATTCGGATATATCCTGCTGAATACGAGCAACAAGAGTGAGGTAGCCGTTGGTTACAGCACCCTTTACGGCGACATGAACGGAGGCTTATCGGTACTTGGAGATGTATATAAAACCCAGGTTTTTGAACTGGCACGTTACATCAACAGGGAAAAAGAAATTATTCCGGAAAACATCATCACTAAACCTCCTTCGGCTGAATTGAGGCCGGATCAGAAAGATACCGACTCCTTACCGGAATATGATATCCTTGACGAGATTTTATATCAATATATTGAGAACCGGGAAGGGCCTAAAGAAATCATTGCCAAGGGCTTCGAAGAAAAACTGGTGCGCAGGATTTTAAAACTGGTCAATACGAGTGAATATAAAAGATACCAAACGCCCCCTATTTTAAGGGTTTCGTCAAAAGCATTTGGCATGGGCCGAAGAATGCCTATAGTGGCTAAGTACCTCTCTTAAAGATTAACAGCAACTACTTCTTTAATTTCAGGCAATACCTTTTTCAGGGTCGCTTCAACGCCGTTCTTCAAGGTCATTGTACTGTATGGGCAACTCCCACAGGCGCCTGTAAGTTCCACATTTACAACGCCATCTTCAGTCAATTCCACAAAGTTGATGTCGCCGCCATCCTGTTGCAAATACGGTCTTACCTGGTCAAGTACATTCAGTACTTTTTGTTCCAGCTCTTTTTTAGTATGTTCCATGGCAGTTTGTTTTTTTATAATATTTCCAGGCGTTGCTCAACATTTTTGGCAATCTCACGGAAAGCTTCAGATACCGAAGAATTGTCATCCAGCGTAATAGGCGCACCGTTATCTCCTGATTCAACAACTTTTTCAACAATGGGAACTCTTCCCAATACCGGGATATCCAGTTCCTGTGCCAGTTCATCCGTAGCTCCCTTGCCAAATATAAAGTATTTTTTATCCGGCATGTCTTCAGGGACAAAATAGGCCATATTCTCAACAATTCCGAGCAAAGGAATGGTTAATGACTCCTGTCGGTACATCATGGCAGCCCGGCGTACATCGGCCGTAGCAACTTTCTGCGGAGTGGTTACCAGAATGGTTCCGCGTACATTATAACTTTGACCCAGAGTCAGCTGGATATCACCCGTTCCGGGAGGCATATCGATTACCAGATAGTCGAGTGTTCCCCAATCGGAATCTTCCATCAGCTGGTTGAATGCCTTATTGATCATCGAGCCTCTCCACATCAATGCCTGGTCGGGTTGTACAAAAAATCCCAGCGACAATATTTTGATACCGTAATTCTCTATAGGTATCATGATCGGTTTACCTTCACGTTCAATCACACCCGGCTGCTGACCTTCCACACCAAACATCATCGGAACCGACGGCCCCATAATGTCAGCATCAAGAACACCAACCGACTTCCCGGCTTTTAGCAGAGAAACCGCAAGATTCGCAGCTACTGTCGATTTACCTACGCCGCCTTTTCCGGCAATCACGGCAATTACGTTTTTCACACCCGCCAGTGGCCCCCGGCCTTTGTCAGCCTCTGCTATAGGTGCTACATCCACCTTAACGTCTTCTCCCAGTTCCTGTTTCAGGGTTTTCACCACCGAATTATAGATGATGCCAACAGCAGGATCGTCAAGTTTGGGAAATACAATATTAACTTTAACTTCATTACCCTTTATCTCAATATCGTCTACCATGTTCAGGTTGACAATATTGTCCTGCTTTGCAAAAAAGATTACCTGTTTTAAAGCTTCGGTTACTACCTTTCTTGTTATATACATTTTGAGCTATTTTTATTTAGATTGAATAATAATTAACTTAATTTTAAACGGCAAAAGTACATATATTTTTTTCACGAGCCTTAAGAATAAAAGGAAATATTTATATCTGTCACAAGTGTTCGGCGGGATCCCAGAACAGTTCATCAAACCGTGTAATCCGATCTTCCTCAACAATAACCCCTTCACTCTCCAGCAATTGTTTCATTACCTCAGTCCCGCCAAAATGTCTTTTTCCTGTTAAAAGGCCACTTCGGTTTACTACCCGGTGCGCCGGTATGTTCTCCCCGGAGGTGTAACTTCCGTTCAAAGCCCAGCCCACCATGCGTGCCGCACCTTTGCTGCCTAAATATGCGGCAATGGCTCCATAGGTAGTGATCCGTCCGTAAGGAACTTGCTTTACAACTTCATAAACCCGGTTAAAAAAACCCTGATTATTCATATTTACTGTATAAACTGAATTTAAGATATTTGATTTTGGTGCCGTGTTTCAGCCATTTTCGTTCGTAAAAGGTTTGAATGCGCGTTACTTCATTATAAAGTTCTTCGCCATAAACATCTTCTGACGAATAAAACAACTCCAGTTTCTGCTCTTTGATCACATCCAGCGTAAAGTCAAACATGATGATGTTATCCGTTTTTAAATGTACAATAGCATCTTTTTTTGCCAGTTTCCGGTACCGATCAAGGAATTGCGGAGAAGTCAGCCGTTTTCTCTCTTTTGTCTCACGGGGATGAGGATCGGGGAATGTGATCCATATCTCAGAAACTTCATCAGGGCCGAAATAATATTCGATCAGATTGATCCTTGTTCTGATAAACGCCACATTCGTCAGGTTTTCTTCGTGAGCAGTTTTCAGTCCACGCCACATGCGCGCTCCTTTTATATCAACTCCAATATAATTCTTATCGGGATTATTCTTCGCCAGGCCAACCGTATATTCGCCTTTACCGCAACCCAGTTCCAATATAAGCGGGTGATCATTTTTAAAGAAATCTGTTGCCCACCTGCCTTTCAGACGGAAGCCTTTTATCACCTCATCGTAAGATAACTGGAAAAGATTATCAAATGTCAGGTTCTCGGTAAAACGCTGTTGCTTGTTCTTTTTCCCCACGTCACGGAAACTTGTTATGGAAATTATTTTTTCTTGAGGATCCAGGCATCCGGGAACTGCTCGTCCCGCACGGCATAAAGCTTCTCTTTTGCCTCTTTCATTGTAGCAAATGATGCGTAAGCCACACGGTACATTCCGTTGCTGCTTGTATCAGCAATCAATGCATTGATGCCTCTTTGCCGTAACTCTTTGACAAGCCGGGCTGCATTTTTTTCTTTTGAAAACGAACCCGTTATGATCAAATACGATCCCACAGAAGTGTGTATCTCTGGTAATTGATGATCGTTTGTACTTATTTCCGTTGGATTTTCGAATTCTTCCTCCTCAGCAGGTTTAGTAACTTCAGCTGTTTCTGAAAGCGTTTCCGGTAACACTTCTTCTTTGTCTTCCGAGATAACTTCTGTCTCTTCAGCTACCTTCCCGGCCCGGGTATCCGGAGCAACAAATTTTGTGTTCTTATCAGCTTGCAATGGCAATGTTTCCATACTAAATACAGGAATCAACGCTGTATAATTTTGCCAGTACGATCGGGCATTTTCCGTCAGTGTAATGCCACCACCAACAATAAGCAGCAGCAGGAACAGGATCAATGCTGCCACACCGGTGCGGTATTTTTTCCGGGTACCGGTTTTTTGTCTTCCTTCTTTACGATCTTTGGATTTCAGCTTACCGGTCAGCAGGGGTTCGATAATTCCCTTCAGTCTTTCTTCATCTGTTCCCCTGTCAATAGCCGGCGAATAGAAACTAGCTAACCCAAAAGCATCCGGGTTGTAATTTATTTCTTCGTTTTGTTCAAAAACGATATGACCTTCAGAATTTTTATATAAGACACCTATTTTTTTAAACGTCAGGCGTTTTCCTCCCTCTAATTGTTGCTTACATGATTCGGTAAATTCATCTATGTGCTGTCTGGCTTCTTTGTAATTAATGCCTTCAGCCTGCGCCAGAGAGTTTATCAGCAACCCGTCATTGGCGCTCAGATGTGTATTGAAAATAATCTTTCGGGAAGGAGGAGAAAAACGGTGCGTAATTCTGTTGACCGTTGCCGGTTTATCATTGGTGATGAACGCACCCAGTCCCGGCAGGACAACACATTCGTGTTCATATAATAAATCACTTATATAGCCGGTTATATCCACGGTATTCCTTTTAGATCAGAACCCGCTAAATTAGGAATTCATCCGTTTATTATCAAGGGTTGTTCGTAAATTTTAATAAGTCATCCGGTGTGTCTACAGAAATACTGTCGAAATCCGTGAAATCGACATAAACATCATAACCGTATTCCATCCACCTGAGTTGCTCTAAGCGCTCTGCAATTTCAAGTTTACCAGGTGACAACCTGACAATCTCCTGCAACACATCCCGCTTGTAGCCATATATGCCGATGTGTTTATAAAAATCAGCTTTGAGAGGCCATTGATCGTTTTCGGCATCTCTAACATAGGGAACAGGCTGCCTGCTGAAGTATAAAGCTTTATGATCTCTGTTGGTTACCAGCTTTACTACATTAGGATCAAACAAATCTTCTTTTTCCCCTATTTTCCTCCCAAGGGTGGCTATGTGCACCGGAGCTTTCTCCAGCAAGCTTGCCACTTTATCAATCTGTGCGGGATTTATATATGGTTCGTCACCCTGAATATTGATAACGAAATCAATTGTTTTACCTGTTTCTTTTTCAATAATGCTTAATGCTTCAGCACATCTTGACGTTCCGTTCGGGTGCTCCTGCCCGGTCATCACTACTTCTCCGCCAAAATCCCTGACATGATTGAAAATACGCTCATCATCTGTGGCAACAATTATTTTATCAGGTTTTTCGGCCAGCAGGCACTGTTCGTAAACCCTTCTGATCATTGACTTGCCATGAATCCGCGCAAGAGGTTTTCCGGGAAAACGAGTTGAAGCATAGCGTGCGGGTATAATTCCAAGAACTGCCATCAAAAAAGATCTGTTGAACTGTTAAAAGAGGCCGTGCAGGTCGGCATTTACTTTATCAATAACGGTACTCAGATTTTCCGGATTGTTAAAATCGGTTTCATCCACATTAATGACCAGCAGTTTGCCTGATGTATATTTTTCGATCCATGCTTCATACCGTTCGTTCAGCAGTTTCAGGTAATCCAGCCTGATCGATTCTTCATAATCCCTGCCTCTTTTCTGAATTTGCTCTACCAGTGTTGACACCGATGCCCTCAGGTAGATCAACAGATCAGGCGGCTGGATAAATGTACTCATAAGTTCAAAAAGGGAGATGTAGTTCTCAAAATCGCGGGACGACATAAGGTTCATCGCATGCAGATTCGGAGCAAAAATGTACGCATCCTCATAAATTGTACGGTCCTGAATGATATTCTTTCCGCTTTTTCTTATTTCAACGACCTGCCTGAATCTTGAGTTAAGAAAATAGATCTGAAGATTGAACGACCAGCGTTGCATGTCTTCATAAAAACTATGCAGATACGGATTGTTCTCTACATCTTCGTAATGTGGTTTCCACCCAAAATGTTTGGCAAGCAACTTTGTTAAAGTTGTTTTTCCGGATCCAATGTTTCCTGCTATGGCTATATGCATCGAATAATTTTTTAGCTACGAATTTAAAAAAATAAATGCTGTGGTCGAATTAAATATCAAATTCTCCCTGTTCTTTTAACAATTTCTGAATTTCATCCAGGTATTTACGGTCGTTTGAAAGCCGTGGCACCTTGTTTTGCCCACCCAGTTTATTCCGTTTTTTCATCCAGTGGTAAAACGTACCCTTTGGCAGCTTCACCACGATGGGGGGCTTCAACACAAAATCGTGATACCGCTTGGCTTCATAATCAGAATTTACTGATTTTAACGCATTGTCAAAAGCCTCATTAAAGAATTCAAAATTGTCCGGCTGTTTTTCAAATTCAATCAGCCACTGATGTGCAATTTCTTCCCCTTTGAACAAGGGTGCCGCCGTATATTCAGATAAAATGGCTGAAGTTTTTTTACATGCAATCGACAGGGCCTTCTCCGCATTATCAATGATCAGCTCCTCGCCTACTACATTGATATGGTTTTTTGTCCTTCCGGTAATTTTGATCACATACGGATCTGTAGAAGTAAACATGACCGTATCACCAATCTTGTATCTCCACAACCCTCCATTGGTACTGATGATCATCGCGTAGTTTTCTCCCACCTCCACCTCCGATAACTGTTTTACCTTCGGATTTTCTTTGGATAGTTCACTGTAAGGTATAAACTCATAAAAGATACCGTAATCCAGCATCAGCAACAAATCACCCCTTTCTTTGCCGTACTGAATACCGAAAAACCCTTCGGAAGCATTGTACGTATTGAAATACGTCATTTTATCCGACTTAATGATCTGATTGAATTGCTCCCGGTAAGGTTCAAAATTTACACCGCCATGAAAAAATACTTCGAGGTTAGGCCAGACCTCATCAATCGTGTTTTTACCTGATTTTTTCAGGATTTTTCGTAAAAGCACCAACATCCACGAGGGGACGCCCGACAAACTCGTTACGTCATGGTCAATGGTTGATTCCGTCATCAGTTCCAGTTTGTTTTCCCACTCATCCATCAACGCTATCGGTAGTGAAGGAGTACGCTTAAACTGTGCCCAGAACGGGAGATTATTCATAATGATCGCCGACAAATCACCTTCATAATAAGTTGTATTACTCACCTCCCTGATGGTGCCACTTCCGCCCATGGCCAGACCTTTTCCGTTGAACAAACCGGCTTCGGGATAGAGGTCGAAATACATAGAAAGCATGTCTTTGCCACCTTTATAATGGCACTCATTCAATGCCGCTTCGGTAACGGGTATAAATTTACTTTTCCCGGCTGTTGTTCCCGAAGATTTGGCGAACCACTTTACCTCTTCGGGCCACAAAAGATTTTGTTCTCCCGCCCGCAATCTGTCGATAACAGGGTTCAGATCTTCATAGGTACTTATAGGTACACGCTCAGTAAATGTTTTAACCGATTGTATGCTTTTGTAATCGTATTTGCGGCCCCACTCGGTATCTTTAGCTGTAACAACAAGCTTCTTGAACCATTCTTCCTGCACCTCATGAGGGTATTTCATGAAAAGATCGATCTGATGTATTCTTTTCTTTATCAACCAATTAAGCGCAGAAACCAAGAGGGCCATAAAAATTCCTTTTGTGTTGTGAATTTAACATTTCAAAAGTAATAAGAATTGAGTTTGAAACACATATTTTCCGGATAGTTATCAAAAGACAATTACCGGAACAAATTATTATTTTTGAAAAATAATTACATCTCCGCATGATCCTGTTTCCAAATGGTAAAATAAATTTGGGGTTGTCGGTTCTGCACAAAAGAACCGATGGCTACCATGATATTGAAACGATCATATATCCTGCTCCTGTTTTTGATGTACTGGAATTCCTGCCTTCA
Organism: Bacteroidota bacterium; assembly: GCA_003648625.1. GTDB lineage: Bacteria > Bacteroidota > Bacteroidia > Bacteroidales > F082 > UBA4459. Next base: position 25,142 of record QMPO01000003.1, on the reverse strand, counting down.
CAAACGTTTAAGCTGACAGTTTATGGTTATAAAGTTACAGGGCGCACAGAAGAAAATATAGTATATAAAACCTGGAAGCTGCTGCATGATGCCTGTCAAATAGAGCCTGTTGATGTAAGGTTGCTTAAAAACATTCCACCGGGTTCGGGATTGGGTGGCGGTTCTTCGGACGGAGTTTTTTTTCTGAAAGCCCTGAATGTTTTTTTCAGATTGGCATTGACAAAGACTTTGTTCCACAAATATGCCCTTCAACTGGGGAGTGACTGTCCGTTCTTTCTTAAAAACAGCGCGGCATTAGTACAAGGGCGTGGAGAGATTGTGCGTGAAGCACATGTAAATCTGAAGGGCAAATTCCTTGTAGTTGTTTTTCCCGGCATACACATTCCTACACAGGAAGCCTATAAAAAAATAACGCCGGCAACAACCCGAATGCTACCCGGCGAGGTTACAAAACTACCTGTCGAACAATGGCCGGATAAATTGCATAACGATTTTGAACCCTATCTTTTTAAGCTACATCCCGAATTGAAAGAAATAAAAAACATCCTTTACCGGGAAGGGGCTATATTTGCCTCCCTGACGGGAAGCGGTTCGGCTTTTTATGGAATCTTTGATAAGCCGATACAATTAAAACATAAATTTCCGGGCTATTTTGTCCGGAGCGGAACTTTAATTTAAAACACATGAATAAAATTGCATTGATAACCGGTGCTACAAGTGGTATAGGACGTGCCTGCGCCCGGCGTTTTGCCAGTGAAGGACACGACCTGATCATTACCGGAAGAAGAAAAGAACGACTGGATAAATTATCGTCCGAATTAAAAGAGAAATACAACATAAACATATTGCCTCTGAATTTTGACGTCAGAATGCGGGAAAAAGTGTCGGAAGCTATTGCTTCCCTTCCGGATAAGTGGAAAGAGATTGACATCCTGATTAATAACGCCGGCTTAGCTGCAGGGCTCAATCCCGTACAGAAAGGTGTTATTGACGACTGGGAACAGATGATCGACACAAACATTAAAGGGCTGCTGTACATGACCAGAGCCATTGCTCCGTTGATGATACAACAGGGTCACGGGCACATCATCAACATAGGATCAATTGCAGGAAAGGAAGTGTACCCTAACGGCAATGTGTATTGTGCTACCAAACATGCCGTAGATGCCCTCACAAAAGGCATACGAATTGACCTGGTACATCATGGAATTCGTGTATCGCAAATTGCCCCCGGTGCTGTTGAAACGGAATTTTCGGAAGTACGTTTTAAAGGGGATACGGAAAAAGCCGGGCAAGTGTATAAAGGTTATGAGCCCTTACATGCCGAAGACATCGCAGAAGTTACTTATTATGTAACCACGCTTCCGGCCCATGTTACGATAAACGACCTGGTTATTATGCCCACAGCACAGGCCAGCGCAACGGTGATGCATAAAGAATAAAATAATTTTGAACTTTTTTAAGCTACGAACAGGTCTCATCTTTCACTATGTGAAAGAACTTTTTCTGCACTTTAACTAATTATGAACTATCAGTTCAGCTGCCCGTTCCGAAGCTCCTTCTTTTCCGAGTTTTTCTTTAAGAAGCTGATAATCTTCCTGTAGTTGCTGTCGTTTTTCCGTGTCACGAAGCAGCAGCCCCAACTCATGCGATAAGTTCTTTCGGTTCAGGTTTTTCTGGATGAGTTCTTTAACAATTTCCCGTTCCATGATCAGATTAACCAGCGAAATATATTTCACATCAATTATTTTTCGGGCGATGGCAACGGAAACAGGATTAGCTTTATAACAAACGACCTCCGGTACTTCCATCAGGGCAGTTTCCAAAGTGGCGGTTCCCGAAGTAACGAGTGCTGCTTCGGCATGCTGCAAAAGGCTTCCTGTTTGGTCGTATACTACTGAACAGTCTGCCATTCCTGTAAAACGCTTGTAAAATTCATGCGGAACAGACGAAAGTCCGCCAATTACAAACTGGTACTCAGGATAATCTGTGACCACCTGAAGCATGACATGCAGCATTTTGTTTATCTCCTGCTTACGGCTTCCGGGCAGTAAGGCTACTATAGGTTTATCATTCAGTTTATTTTTTCTTACAAACTCCTCCCGGTTGATTTTTGGTTGTTCCCTCAGTTCATCCAGCAGCGGATGACCGACAAATGTTACTTCGACACCATATCTGGCAAAAAAATCTTTTTCGAACGGCAGGATCACCAACATCCTGTCCACCACTTTTTTAATTTTATGAACCCGCGATTTTTTCCATGCCCACACTTGTGGCGAGATGTAATAAACGACTTTTATTCCCTGCCTATGAGCAAACTCGGCAATCCTCAGATTGAATCCCGGATAATCAACAAGGATCAGTACATCGGGCTGAAACGAGCGAATATCTTGTTTGCAAAAGGATATATTTTTTGCAATGGTCCTGATATTCATCAGCACCTCGACAAACCCCATAAACGCGAGGTCGCGGTAATGTCTCACGATCTCAGCGCCCTCTTCCTCCATACGGTCACCACCCCAGGCTCTCACAACGGCTTCCGGGTCTTTTTCCTTCATCGACCGGATCAGATGTGCTGCATGCATATCACCCGAAGCTTCACCCGCTATGATGTAATATTTCATGGAGCGCTTACTGTTTGTAAAACATAAAAAAGTACGTAAGTATGTATATTCCCGTGATCAGCAACAGGCCTCTGCCCGCTTTTTCCGCTTTAAGGGTAACAAAATAATACCTCACCGGAATCAGGTTAATGGCAATACTTAACAAGTATAAATAATGCTGCTCCCGTGTTAAATGCACATGTGCCAGTTGAAACAAGATCACATCAATCAATAAAACAATTCCGTAAAAAACGAGAGGCAGCACCAACCCAAGTACAAAGCCTGTCAGAAAACTGTCTTTTTTAAGAAGAGGAGGTATCATGATTTAGTTAAAGTTTAATTTTTCTACATATTTATGTGCTGTAAAGTCAACATGTACGGGTACCACCGACACATAATTTTCTTCCAGTGCTTTCTGGTCAGTGTCCAGAGCCGGATCTCCGTTAACGAAGTTTCCTGTCATCCAGAAATACTCTCTACCGTACGGGTCTTTCCGGGTATCAAAATCTTCTACCCACCGTGCTTTTGCCTGCCGGCATACTTTGATACCTTTCAGCGGGGTGTCCGAGACTTTTGGAATGTTAACATTCAAACCTATATCATCCGGCATGCCTTCATCCAGTACTTTCCTGACAATCTGTACTATATATTTGTCCACATGCGAAAAATCGGCGTCATGACTGTAGTCAAGTAAGGAAAAGCCAATACCCGGAATACCGTCAATCGTAGCTTCCAGCACAGCTGCCATAGTTCCGGAATAGATGATATTGATCGAAGCGTTAGAACCGTGGTTGATACCCGATACGACCAGGTCGGGTAATCGTTCCAGTAGCTGGTATTTGGCCAGTTTCACATTGTCGGACGGAGTGCCGTTAGTCATATATTCTTTGTAATCTGCTTCTTCGGTCACCAGTTTGACGCGCAGCGGATCCTGGATAGTAACGGCATGTGCCATACCCGACATTATTTTCTCGGAGGCTACGACCACTACTTCACCCAACGGCCGCATCAGCGAAATAAGTTTGCGTAAACCGGGCGCATTGATCCCGTCGTCATTGGTTATCAGCAGTAACGGCTTCTTGTTTGTCATTTTCACTTAATCTATATGTGTAACGCCTGCCGAAATAACGAACTTCATGATCTCCGCCGAAGATGCATCAATAGGTTTGACATATTCGGAAGCTACGATCACCAGGTTACCCGACCAGGCATATGAGTGGGGCAAATATACCGCTACTTTTTCATTTGAGATACCGATAAGCGAAAGATCTTTGTTGGTAATAAACCCGATCTTCTCCAAATTCGCCTGCTTGTCAAGCTGTACCAGAACCGGCTCGGTAAACCGCTTATCCTGTCCGACGAATGCCGACACAAGATCTTTTACCGCTGTATAAACCACTTTTATCAGCGGAGCACGGGCCAGCAAACTGTCGAAATAAAGAATAATCGGTTTGAATACGATTGTGGAACCGATGACCCCGATACCGGTTATCAGCAACAGCAGGATAATCAGTCCCAAACCCGGAATATGTATTCCAATATAATTGTAGATGATCCCTTGCAGCAAGCCGTCGATAAAATTAAAGAGCTGGATAATGGCCCAGATAGTTATGGCTACTGGCGCTAAAAAAAGCAATCCTTTGAAAAAATAGTTGACAAAAACTTTAAGCAGTTTTTTGTTCATGATTTGGCATATTACTGATGAATAATACGTCAAAGGTACTAAACACGCTTAATCAAAATATCCATCCGCTATCTTCATAGCAGGTTGGCGAACTCATTTCAGGAACAATCTCTGGTCAAAAGAGAATTGCTCAATTTTCTTAATCTTTATTTTCTTTGCTTCCCTGTGTCCGGAGTTTATAAGGTAATTAAATTCGCCCTGCACCACGGCCGAAGGCACTTTCATAACCACTTGTTTATTTTGTCTGACGAACCAGTCTCCCAGCTCCTGGGTTCCGCCCGGGTGTGGGATGGAATTCCAGTTTTCGGGGAGCTTACTTGCCGGCAAACTGTAGACTTTGATAGATGCAGGTATTTCAATGCTTACTAACTGAAAATCTTCCGGAAGGATGCCTAAAGGAATGTGAACGGCAATTTCGGTAGTACACAACGCTCTCGACTCGCTGGTATACACAACGGCGACACCTTTGCTGTTCCAGCGCCCACCAGTTTTTGCAGCTCCTTTACCAGAAAGGTCGGTGCTGTAAGTTGATTTTGCCAGCCGGTAAACGATCATGCCAGTACGCCGTGTTCGATACGCATTAACTCATCTTTCAACAACTGGATGCCGAATGAACTGTCGAGCAAATTTTTCGGCCTGATACCGCCCAGCGCCACATTATCCGTACGCAACCAGATATTGAACTTTTCCTGATCGCCGAAAATTTCCTTGCCGTATTTATTCAACATGGTAATTTCAATGATCTTTTCAGAACTGGTGGCGTTAAAGGTTCCTTGTTCTTTTTTATAGCGCTGCAGTGAACGTTCTGACAAATGCAAAAATTCTGCCCACTCGCGAAGTGTAAAAGGAAAATTTTGAGCAAGCTTCTCAAAGAAACTGTAATGAATACCCTTTTTGATAGCATCGATCAGCATATAGGCATTTTGATCATCAAGTGCTGCATAGGTGATTGCCGGTTCGTTGAGTTCAAAACTTTTAGCCATTTCTCTGTTATTTGTCACAAATATACGCATATTTTCGCATTTTTTACGACATATGGCATATTTTTTTGCACTTTACCTATTTCGCAATAGGTCGACAGATTAAAATGCTAATAGCTCCTCATACAAGCGGTGGACCGGCAGCCCCATCACATTGAAATAGGAGCCTTCAATCCGTTCGATTGCCGCATGGCCTATCCATTCCTGGATGCCGTAGGCACCTGCTTTGTCAAACGGTTTGAACCTGGTAATATAGTATTCGATTTCCTCGTTTGACAGTTCTTTAAAAAATACCTTTGTTGAAACGGAAAAGGTTTTCATCTTCTCGGCCGAACGCAAGGTTACGCCTGTAATCACCTGGTGGCTGCGGCCGGATAATTGCTGTAACATTTCTCTGGCATTAGCTGGATCTTTCGGTTTTCCCAGGATCATCCCGTCAATTGTGACCACAGTGTCAGCGGTAATAACAATCGTTTTTTCTTCTAGCTCTTCTTTGGCAAAAGCCCGTGCCTTCAGTTCGCTCAGGTATTCGGCCACTTGTACGGGAGCAAGTTGTTCGTCAAAATTCTCCTCAACCTTTTTTGGCTGTACTCTGAACCGGATACCGAGTTCCTGCAGCAGTTGTCTGCGTCGTGGTGAGGCAGACGCCAGAACAATATCGTATCCTTTTAATGTGTTTTCAAGCATATTTAAAATTCTAAATAAACCAGCGCCATAGACAAAATGCCCGCCACCATTAAAACCTTAAGGAGGCCTGAAATCTTTTTAAACTCACTTGCCGAGCCTGCTTTCGCCAGTGCCAACAACACAGCTACAAATAAAGCATCTATCAACAGGAAGAACCAGAACAGCCACCGAAATTCAATGTGATAAAAATACACCTGGCTGCGCAGGGCCAGTATAAGTGCCATAACCGTAATTAACATAGCCCATCGTTTGGCTTTCTGTACTCCCGCAACAACAGCCAGCGTCCGGCACCCGAACCGGTCATCTCCTTTAAAATCCTGCATGTCTTTTACTATCTCTCTTATCAGGCTTGTGATAAAAGCAAAACCTGAAAAAATGAGTATCAGCAAATTAGCCTGTGAAAAGAATGGTTGAACTGACACAAAAACATCAGGCTGCTCTGCCAAGGCAAAAAAGCTGAAGAGCCACACAATGGCGATCGTCAGGGCACTTAAAAAAGCGACCACCAGGTTACCCACTAACGGCTGGCACTGGTAACGTTTGGAATAAAACCACAGCAACCCGGCTGATAAAACAAAAACAAGGCTGTAACTGGTCCGGCCCAGCAGATAAGAAAAATACGTTCCTGCCAGGACACCTAAAACCGTGAACACCCAATAGAACAGCTGTATTTTGTGTACCGCAAAACTCCGTCCCACCAAGTTTTTTCCCGGTTTGTTAACCGAATCGGGATTTATGTCATGCAAATCATTCAACAGGTAACCCGCGATAGCAATAAATGTTGTAGCACCAATTAGAAGCAGGAACTCTGTCAGGTTTAATCCTGCCTCGAAAGGCTGAAGGCTCAATACAGGATTGATCACACCAAAAAGTGCCAGGCACATGGTGATCCAGATTATCAGGATATTAGGCCAGCGGATGAGTTTAAAAAAAGCGATCATGGATCAATTTTATTTTCTAATGAGGGTATTTCTACCAATGATAAGATTCATCGGTCATCCATTTTCCCTGCACTTTCAGCACCTGCTCAATGATATCGCGCACACAACCCTCCCCGCCTTTTTTGTCGGAAATATACATGGATATTTTTTTTATTTCTTCAGCAGCATCCGCCGGGCAAACCGGCACACCCACTTTCTTCATCACTTTATAATCAGGAATGTCATCACCCATATACACAATGGTTTCCGGATCAATCTTATTTGTTTGAATATACTCGTCAAAAACCGTCAGCTTATCCCTGATACCGAGAAACACATCTTTAATGCCCAGTGCTTCAAAACGGTTCCCGACCGATTGGGAAAACCCACCCGAAATGACCACTACCCGGTAACCCAGACGAGCCGCCAGCTGCAAAACAAAACCGTCTTTCACATTGGCGAACCGTAAAGGTTGTCCGTCCGTCTGTAACAACAAATTACCGTTGGTCATTACGCCATCATAATCAAAAATAAATGTACTTACTTTGGTTAATAGTGCTTTATAATTACTCATGAATATTTTTTTATTATTTGTTCGGCAAATAAGGTGTATAATTCTTTGTACTGCGGGAACTCCTCCAGCAGCAACAGATGTTTTTCAATGGTCAGCAGATCCTTTCTTCGTGCCGGCCCGGTCTGTGCTTTATCGGGACGCATTTCTCTGATCTTGGCATAGGTTTCTTCGATCAACGGCATCAGTAGCGAAGTGTCCATCTGCTTGGCATCCAGAATATCAAAGGCCATCCGGTACAAATAATTGGTATAGTTATTTACAAGAACAGCTGCCAGGTGCAGGTATTTCCTCTGATCCGAATTTATTTCATAAACCGTATCAGATAAATTTGTTGCCAAATCTGATAAACTTTGTACAACATCCGGTGAATTGCCTTCAATACAAAAAGGCACTTTGGAAATATCAGTATCTTTTCCCTTTGAAAATGTCTGCAACGGGTAAAACACTCCGTAATGCGACATATTGTGCAGTGTTTCCATAGGTGTGATACCTGAAGTGTGTGCAACAACACCTTCCACACGGAGAAAAGACCGCATGACAGGTTCAACAATTTTATCCGGAACAGCAAGCAGATAAAGATCAGCATCACGTTGAAGTTCTGCCAGTGAACCAACAGCTCTGGCTTCGACCTTTCCAGCCAGTATATCGGCGTGTTTTTTATGCAGCGAAAATACATCCTTCACCTCCATGCCTGCCGCTTTAACAGCCTGGGCAAGATGTGTCGCCACATTACCTGAGCCGATAAAACTTATGGTGCTGATCTGGTTCATATCTGTTGATTTTCAGTCCCTTCCTTATTTCTTTTCAGTTAATCTTTTTCGCATTATAAATCTGCTAACTCTCTTTTAATGCTTTGCAGGGCCTTATCTATCGGGTCGTCTTTCTTTTCGAATCCTTTTGACAGTATTTCCTGGGCATACACACCGGCATCTTTGTCTACCATTTCAGCAGTCATGCTCACATTGATCAAACCCGACACTTCTTCTTTAGCCTTCTTGATCAACTCCCAGGTGGCGGGTAACAAATAAATCTGCTGCGACATATTGTGTTCATATTCTTCCCGGATTGTATGCAACAGTTGCTTCTGTAGTTCCCCGGCTGTTTGTCCGGCCACAATATTTCTGGTGATCAGATTCGGCGGATTGATCCGCTCCAGAAACATGGCCATCCGTTCGTAAGCCTGTAATTTATATGTCATTACCGTTTTATCGGAAGCCATTTTTTTCTCAACAGCCATTTTCAGTCGCTGCAGTTCCTGTTCATCTTTTAAAAACTCAAATTGCCGGGCGTTTTCTTTTAAAAAATAACGGAGCATAAGGTACACCATAATCAGCACAATTATTGCCGGCACCAATATCAATATAAAATCTCTTAAAAGGAGCATCATCTTAATTATTTGTTTATTTCTGTTGAACTGCAAAATAACAATATATTTTTAAACCCGGAAAGTAAAACAACGCTTCCATTAAGCTTATCTTATTTCACGTTCATATCAACACCTCTTCACTGAATCTATCAGGCTGTTCGTTAATAATTCACGATCAGATCGTCAGAATTATCCTGTTTGTTCTTAGCTGTTTCCGCCAATAAATCAGTATATTTGCCCTCTTAATTTTGAAACCAATTTGTTGATGGACAAAAAAATATTATCCGACAGACTGTTATCGATGACCGTTTCGGCTACGCTGGAAATGACCAGTCGCAGCAGGGAATTGAAAGATAAAGGTTATGATGTGATCGCTTTAAGCATTGGCGAACCTGATTTTAACACACCGGAGCCGATAAAAGCAGCTGCTAAAGAGGCTATTGATAATAACATCACTCATTACCCGCCCGTACCCGGGTTTCCCGAAGTACGTGAAGCAATTGCCCAAAAACTGAAAAGAGATAATGGTGTCGGCTTTAAAGCAAGCCAGGTGGTTATTTCAAACGGCGCCAAGCAATCAATTGCCAACGTATTTTTATGCATACTAAATGAGGGTGATGAAGTAATCGTTCCGGCACCTTACTGGGTGTCGTATCCTTCGATGATAAAAATGGCCGGTGGAAAAACAGTTGTTGTTGAAGCCGGAATTGAAACAGATTTTAAAGTGCTTCCAGGGCAGATTGAGGAAGCAATAACCGAGCGTACAAAAGCATTTTTGTTTAACTCACCCAACAATCCGACCGGTACTGTTTACACAAAGGAAGAAATGGAAGCTATTGCCCGTGTGTTCGAAAAATACCCGGACATTCTGATCATTTCGGATGAAATTTATGAATACAACCTGTTTGAGGGAGAGCATATCAGCCTGGCATCGTTTGACAGTATCAAAAACCAGGTAGCCATTATCAACGGTGTATCCAAAGGTTATGCCATGACAGGGTGGCGCATCGGGTATGTAGCTGCCCCCCAGGTAATTGCCGATGCCTGCAACAAAGTACAGGGACAATATACTTCCGGTGCCGGATCTGTTTCACAAATGGCTGCCCTCGAAGCTATCAGCACCGATCCGAAGCAGTCGGCCGATTTAAAAATGATGGTTGCCGCATTCAAAGAACGCCGTGATTTACTGATCGGCCTGCTGGAAGACATCCCAGGCTTTGTTACCAACAAACCTAACGGGGCGTTTTATTTATTTCCGGATGTAAGTTATTATTATGGCAAAAGCGACGGGACAACAACCATTTCAAACAGTAACGATCTATGTCTGTATTTACTTGACAAAGCCCATGTGGCACTTGTGCCGGGCGAAGCTTTCGGATCGCCCCAGTGTATCAGGATTTCATACGCTACCTCAAAGGAGCAGATAACCGAAGCTATGAGCAGAATGGCTGCGATACTGAAAAACCTGAAGTAATATTTTTCAGATAATTAGGTTCTTATAATAAAATGGAGGACTTTTATTATTTTTGATTTGCTAACACAACAAACCTTATGCTGACAACCGATACCGTTTCAAGGTTATTCTCCGAATTTGACAAGCTCAACGTTCTTATTATAGGTGACGTTATGGTGGACGCTTATCTGTGGGGGAAAGTGGACCGGATCTCGCCGGAAGCACCGGTTCCTATCGTAACCGTAGCTAAAAGAGAAAACCGGCTTGGCGGCGCCGCAAATGTAGGCTTAAACATTAAATCGCTGGGAGCCACTGCTTACCTGTGTGCAGTGATTGGCAAGGACCCTAAAGGGGCTGAATTTCTGGAAATGCTTGATCAGGAGGGCATCCCGAAAGAGGGAATTGTACAAAGTAAGAGCCGGGTTACGACTACTAAATTCAGAGTGATCAGCAACAACACACAACTGTTGCGCGTTGACGAAGAACAAACGGACCCACTGAACGAAGAAGAGGTTTCTGCCTTATTTTCCAACATTAAAAACCTGACCGAGAGTAAAAAGATCGATGTCATCATATTTCAGGATTACGACAAAGGTGTCATCACAGTATCGCTGATAAACGAAATTGTTACTCTGGCAAATGCCAAAAACATACCGGTAGTTGTCGATCCGAAAAAAGCTAATTTCCTGCATTTTAAAAATGTCACCTTATTCAAACCGAACCTGAAAGAAATAAAAGAAGGACTGAATATTGATTTTGACGAAAGCGATAAAGACGAGCTTGAAAAAGCAATAGGCATGCTACAGGAAAAGTTGAGGTCTCAAATTATCCTGAATACCTTATCGGAAAAAGGTGTTTTTATCCGGTGGAATGAGAACGGAACCTACCGGTCAGCAAAAATAGCTGCGCACTTACGGAATATTTCGGATGTTTCAGGAGCAGGCGATACCGTGATCAGCGTTGCGGCCCTGTGTCTGGCACAAGGCATAGATGTGCCCGATATGGCTGCTATTGCCAATCTTTCCGGAGGTCTTGTATGCGAAGAAGTAGGTGTAGTACCCATCAATAAAACAAAATTGCAGGACGAAGTAATTCGCCTGCTCACCCTCTGATCCAATGGCACAAACACCCGACAATAACGGTAAAAAGGTACGTGTGGAAGCTATGTTCAACGACATTGCACCCAGATACGATTTCCTGAACCACTTTTTATCTTTAGGCATTGATATCCGCTGGCGTAAAAAAGTGCGCAGGCTAATTGCTCCCATACAACCAAAACAAATTCTGGATGTGGCCACAGGCACAGGCGACCTGGCCATCGAGCTGACCCGGTTGAATCCACAAAAGATCACAGGTGTTGATATCGCAGCCAATATGCTGGAGATAGGAAAAGAAAAAGTTGCGGCTAAAAAACTGAGTGGCATAATCGAGTTGCTGCTGGGCGATTCAGAAGATCTTCCTTTTGAAAACAACTCATTTGATGCGGTTACTGTTGCTTTCGGGGTGCGTAATTTTGAACATCTGCAAAAAGGGCTCGGGGAAATGTACCGGGTAATGCGGCCCGGCGGGATGGTAGCCATTCTCGAATTCTCAAAACCGAAAGCTTTTCCATTCAGGCAGATCTATAACTTTTACTTCAAATACATTTTACCCGGTCTGGGCAGGATGGTATCGAAAAACGAAGAAGCCTACACTTATCTTCCTGAATCAGTAAGCGCTTTCCCTGAAGACCAGGCATTTATAAATGAACTGGAAAAAGCCGGCTATTCGGAAACTAAGCAAAAAAGGCTTACAATGGGCATTGCTACTTTATACACGGCGACTAAAAAATAAATGCTTCCTGCCGTTTGCAGATTTTTAAAATAAATTACCTTATTTTTGCCGGCCTGATTCAGTATACTGATACTAATATCAGAACATATACGTTTACATTAAAATTTTTCTTTGAAGAGGTTAATCATCATAATTACGATACTGCTTATCAACATTACATTCAGTAATGGGGTAATGGCTCAGCGCGACCGGGTGATGAACCTGAAAACGTATAACCAGCAACCTTACCATTTCGGGTTTATTCTTGCATTGAACCAAATGCATTTTACGCTGAAGACCATCGACAGTCTGCCGTTTATTCGCTGGAGCGATAGCCAGCTACCCGAAGATCCGGGATTGGTGAATATTGACTATGCCCAGGTATTAAGCATTAACGCGAGGCCAACACCCGGATTTACCATAGGCATTCTCGGAAGCTTACTTTTACACCAATATATTGATATGCGGTTTTCGCCTTCTCTTTCCTTCGGCGAACGCGTGCTAAGCTATCATATTCTTACTGTAAAAGATAATGACACATCAGCTTTTTTTGTTGATAAAAACATTACCTCGACATTGGTCGAGTTCCCGCTTGATTTTAAATATCGTTCGAAGAGATTGAATAATTTCGGCATGTATGTACTGGCCGGTGTGAAATACTCACTCGACCTGGCTTCGCAGAAAAAAGCGGAGAAAAACAGCAACACCACTACTGTAAAATTAAATAAGAGTGATATTGCGATAAATGTAGGTGTGGGCGCTGAATTTTACACACAATACTTTAAATTCGGAGTGGAGGCAAAAATGGGTTACGGTATGTTCAATCTTATTAAAAAGGAAGGCAATCTTTACTCAGATAGTATTGATAAATTAAATTCCAAAGTATTCCTGCTTTCTTTTACCTTTGAATAAAATTTCAGGGTATGAGTATCGACCAGAAACCGGATAAGAAAAAGCTTTTTGATAAGCTCATTGAAAAATCCGAGTTAAAGCAACTTGTTTATTACAATACATACAATTCGTTCAACGTCTTTAAGGAAGTCATTGAACAAATGAAACATGCGTACCACAAGTATGAAAAAACCAAGAAGTCAAGATTCGAAATACCGTTCGAGCTAAAGACGATGGGGGAATTTGAGATTGAATTAAAATTTGGCGGTGATATTCTCATTTTCATGATGCATACCAACGTATTTGAGTTTCCACGCAACCACCGTGTGATGAACACATCATATGTTAAAGAAGATAAAAACCGGTCCTATTGCGGAGTGATCAATATTTATAATTTCCTGGCCGATTCATTCAAGTACAATCGCTTAAATGATGTAGGTTATTTGATAGGCCGGGTATTCATCAACAAAGACAAACATTATTTTATCGAAGGCAAACGCGAGCTTGGTTATTTATATAATAACTTCGGGCAAAATGAGTTAACGACAGAGATAGCTGAAATTATCACTACTGCGGCCATTCAGTACACTGTTAATTTTGATCTGCTGACACCTCCTTACGAAAATGTTAAAGAAGTAAGTTTGCACGAGATGCGGACGGCCATAGATTCGCTGACATTAAAAACCGGAAAACGTCTGGGATTCAAATTCCAGGCAGATGAAGACTAACTTATTCATCTTTTTGCCTGATTTTTCAAAAAAAACTTGACCGTTAAAATATTTTATTATTTTTGCAGCCGCTTAATGCGCAAAAGCACCGTTCGTCTAGCCAGGTCAGGACGCCAGGTTTTCATCCTGGTAACACGGGTTCAAATCCCGTACGGTGTACATCAAAAGCCCTGACGATTTTGTCAGGGCTTTTTCTTTTTCAGGCCGTTGGCAGCTTGCTGTCGTAAGGCCGGAAAAAGAAAAAAACCACCGCGAGCGCAGCAAACAGGGCTTTTAAATGATACACCTCCCTCTGGGATTCGCGTAAGCAAATCCCGGAAAATTTTAGTAGAAAAAATTTATCAAAAGAAGAAAACCGGACGAACAATCGTTACTTTTTAGGTGACAATTCTTTGCCAGACCCTTTTTTAACAGAACCATTAAAGCCCCAAAGTTGACAAATGTCACTTATTGCCTTAACTTTGTGTTGGTTGACACGCAATAGTCGACCTGCTCAGTTCCTTACTAAAACAAAAAACATTTATCATGAAAAAATTCTTAATCTTTGCGATTCTGCTGTTATTTAGTCTTTTCAGTTTCGGTCAATACAGTGTTGGCGGACGGATGGGTGTTAATTTCTCCACCATAACCGGAAGGTACAGTAAAGATGACGGCACGAAAAGCGGGTGGGTTGTTTCCTTCCCAACAATTGGCGCCATAGGCAGCTATGAATTAACAGACATGATCTCACTGAATGCAGAACTCCTGTTTATTACCATAGGAGACAAAACAAAGTATTCGGAAACCGGTGAAGGAGAAAAAAGCTCATTATCTGAATATGACTATTCCAACACAGAGCGTTATCACTATTTTCAGCTTCCGATGATGGCCAGATTTAATTTTGGTGATGACTTTCGTTATTACGGTATCGCAGGTCTGTATTTCGGATATGTTCTTGGTGCACACTATAAAGATAAATTTGGTGATGATGTCTGTAAAGGGAGAATAAGGTATAAAAAGACTCCCGATGATCCGGACGACTGGTACCTGGATCCTAAATATAACAGGCGCGCTGATTTTGGCTTGAATCTGGGCGGAGGTGTCAGCAAAGAAATCGGGCCCGGTAATCTTGAAGCTGAATTACGTTTCGGAATGGGTTTCCTTGATCATAACAAATTTGACGATAAGGATGACAAAGGAGATGAGTACAAGCCTTTCAGAAATATGTATATCGGACTGACATTCGCTTACATGTACGATCTCAGCAAAAAGTAAGAGCAATGCTTCTTCCTGAAAAGTGCTGATAATTCACCTGAATTTTTTCTCATTTGCAACGTACTTTTTAGGTACCTTTAACCGTTTGATAAAAAGAACTTTTATCCGATTCTTACAGAAAGGATTATTTCGTTATGAACATCAAATGGATCAGGAGAAACAGGAAGATCAGACTGGCGCTGGGCGGTGGCGCTGCCCTCGGCGGAGCACACATTGGCGTATTGCGTGCATTTGACGAACTCGGCTTAAAGATCAGTCAAATATCCGGCAACAGTATTGGTGCTGTTGTTGCTTGTTTGTATGCTTTTGGGAAAAACTGGCAGGAGATTGAAGAAATAGCCATGGAGATGAACTGGATGGATGTCTCCAATTTCTCACCTTCGAAATACAGCCTGTTTTCAAATAAAAAACTGGGAGAGAAACTAAAAGAAATTATTGGAGACAAAGAGTTTCACGAATCTCAAATCCCTTTATCCGTCGTAGCCAGCAATCTTAACACGGGTAACAAATCCATTCTTAAAAAAGGTAAGGTCATTGAGGCAGTAATGGCAAGCGCTGCCATCCCCGGTCTTTTTAAACCCGTAGAAATGGATGGCGCACTTCTGGTGGACGGTGGGTTGGTTGAAAATATTCCTGTCTCACTTTTGCAAGACACACGGGCTGATATCATCATCGGCGTAAACCTGAACGCACGCCGCTCTCTAAGGAAACCTGAAAACTGGTTCGGAGTCATGATTAACTCTTACTACACACTAATTGACAGCCTGTCGAAAGCCTATACAACCAATGCCGACCTGATGATTGAGCCCGACCTGTCTGATTTCAGCCTTATCGATACCAAACAGACGAAAGAGCTGGTTGAAAAAGGGTACGAAGAAGCAATAAAGGTGCTGAAGGAATATTTTTACTAACATCTTTCTTTTTTTACTTACTTTTGCCAGCCCGATAATTTACCCGCTCAATGAATGGGTTTTCAACGATTTAAAACAATATGCAATTAAAATATCATATCGTCCAGTTGGGTTGCCAGATGAATATTTCCGATGGCGAGCGCGTGCAGAAAGTGCTGGACGAACTGGGTTTTGTATATACGGAACAGGAAGAAGAAGCTCAATTACTGGGTGTGATTGCTTGTTCGGTCCGGCAAAAAGGGATTGATAAGGTGTATTCCAAAGTTAACAAGTGGAACAAGTGGAAAGACCACAAGAGCCTGATCACGTTTGTTTCGGGCTGCGTGCTTCCGGCCGACAGGGAACAGTTCCTGAAACTTTTCGATATGGTGTTTCCGATGAGTGAACTCCCCTCCTTCCCCGATATGATCAGACAGTACGGAATCGTTACTCCTGCCGGCATCCGGCACCTTGATGAGGGTATAGATGACCTGATACAGGAACACGAGACAAATATCAATCCGGCGGCTTTCAAACTTGTGCCCCTGCAAGAAACAGGAGCACCGCTGAATATCCCGGTAACGGAATCGAACAAGCACATCGATGATTTCTGGCACATAAAACCGAAATACGGCTCCGGTTTCGAAGCCTATATTCCCATACAAAACGGATGCAACAAATTCTGCACCTATTGTGCTGTTCCATACACCAGGGGAAGGGAAGTATCAAGACCTTCGTCAGAGATTATGAAGGAGTTGAAAGAACTGGTTGACAATGGTTTCAAATCGATTACCCTGCTCGGGCAAAATGTCAACTCCTATGGGCTGGATAGAAAAGGAAAAGAGCTTAGTTTTGCGGAGCTCTTAAAACAGATCGGTGAGTTCGGGGAAAAATCGGATAAAGATTTCTGGGTGTATTTCACTTCACCCCACCCACGTGACATGGGAGATGATGTGCTGGAAGTTATTGCCAGCTATACGTGTCTGGCCAAACAGATACATATTCCCGTACAATCGGGCGATGATAATGTACTGGAGAGGATGAACAGAAACCATTCGATAGAAAAATACCGGAATATCATCCATAGTATCTGGCGGCTTCTGCCCGAGGCAACAGTTTTTACAGATATCATTGTCGGATTTACGGGCGAAACCGATGAAGAATTTGAAAATACACGGAAAGTCATGGAAGAATTTAAGTACAACATGGCTTACATTGCCCAGTACTCCCCGCGTCCCGGTGCCGTCAGCTCTAAATGGGCAGACGATATCCCCAAAGAGGTAAAAAAAGAACGCTACCACAAGCTGACAGGCGAACTGATGAAACATTCGCTGGCATACAACAAAGGACTGATCGGTAAAACCTTCAACGTACTGGTGCGGGGCGAAGACCGTAAAACCGGTTACCTTTCGGCACTTACCGAGGGGAGGATTATTGTGCGGTTTGCTTCGGAAGATAAAAGCCTGATCGGACAATTTGTGCAGGTGAGAATCACCTCCGCTGCTCCGTTCTCAACAGAAGGGGAATTAGTGAAAGTTATTGATTATATATCCGAAATAAACACCTGAGATTTAATGACGATTACTATTGATTAATTTGTTACAATAATTCAAAAAATGATTGAAATTATCAATACAACCCACCCCTTCACCCCTCCAATGGAGGGGATTAGCGGTAATCATTTTTTGAATTATCTAAAAAACACTGAGAAATCAGTCAAGAAATTCCTATTACTCCCCTCCCAGGAGGGGATCGGGGTGGGTCATAAAAAATACATTTCTTGACTGATTTTCGATAATAATTAATAAGGTAAATTTTAATCTGAAATAACAACCCCGGCTTCAATCGGGATGCTTGAAACGGATAGAAATGAAAAAAGTAGCTTTTAAAACATTGGGTTGCCGACTGAATCTGTACGAAACGGATGCCATTGCAGCCGAGTTCGCACGGAAAGGGTACAAAGTGGTTGATTTCGGGCCGGATGCCGACATATACGTGATCAATACATGCACGGTAACCAACCAGAGCGACCGTAAATCACGCAGTGTACTCAACCAAAGCTACAAACTCAATAAAGACGCGCTGACCATTGTCACCGGCTGCATGGCTACCAATTACAAAGAGCAACTGGCGGAGAATGAGAAGGTGGATTACGTTGTTGATAACGAACACAAAACCTCTGTCCTTTCAGTAGTGGAATCACATTTTAAAGGCGAAATAGTCAATCCCGACCAATTTGAGAAAGATGTATTCAACTACGCTCCCGCCGAGGAAACTTTCCATACCCGCAGTTTTATCAAAATACAGGACGGCTGCAACCATTTCTGCACTTATTGCATAGTCCCCAAAGTGCGCGGACGGGCTATCAGCCGGCCGGCAGAAGATATTTTTGAAAATATCCGCAAAGTGGTTGATTTCGGATACAGGGAGATTGTGTTAACAGGGGTAAACCTGGGTACATACACGTATGAAAGTTACGATTTTGAAAAGCTGGTAGAAGCCATCCTCGAAATTCCCGGAGATTTTCGTGTGCGCATTTCATCTATCGAACCCGATGGCTATTCGGCCAGTTTCTTTCGCCTGTTTAAAAACCCGAAGCTAACGCCCCACATGCACATCTGCCTGCAAAGCGGCTCGGAAGAGATACTCAGAAACATGCGCCGGATGTACACGGCTGAAGAATTTCTGCAACTAACAGAGAAGATCAGGGCAGACTATCCCGACTTTAACCTGACGACGGACATTATTGTGGGTTTCCCGGGTGAGACGGAAGTACATTTCAACGAAACTGTGGAAATGGTGAAAAAAATCGGCTTTGGGCATATGCACACCTTTAAATATTCGGTGAGAAAAGGTACCCGTGCCGAAAGAATGCCGGACCAGGTGGACGAAAAAACGAAAACCAAACGAAGTGAAGTCATTCGCCGGCTGGGGGAAGAAACAAAATTCAATTACCGGAAAAGTTTTATCGGCAAACGGCAACGAGTACTGGTTGAAAAGATCAACCGGAGAGGTTTTGCAACGGGCTATGGTGAACATTACATACCGGTAGTTATTGAGACTAAAGGCCTGAACAAAAATGAATTTTACAACGTAGTGGTTTCAGGTATCGAAACAGGTGAAGAACCTGTGCTTAAAGCTTATCTAACGGAAGATTAATATGATTTCAGTGAAATTAATCCGGCATATTTTTTTTATATTAAAAATAGTTTTACTTTTGCAGCCCCAAAATAAAAGGAATTAAACAACTGATAATATTATGGCCAATCATCCATCAGCACATAAGAGACTCAGGCAATCGGAGGTAAGACGATTGCATAATCGGTATTACGCAAAAAGCATGCGTAACTCCGTAAGGAAGTTTAGAAGTTTAACAGATAAGAAGGAAGCCGACACAATGCTCCCTAAATTGTATGCCCTGATCGACAAACTGGCAAAAAAGAACATTATTCATAAGAATAAAGCCGGTAATATAAAGTCGAGCATAACCAAACATGCAAACTCTTTATCGTAAAGCTTAAAAGAATATACAAAAAACCCGGATGCAGCTGCATTCGGGTTTTTTGTTTTTTATAACTTTACGCTTCCTAACACGCAACGAATGACTGAACGCGGTAAACTATCCATAAAGCACTGGGCCGATGACGACAAACCCCGGGAGAAGCTGATGCAGAAAGGCAAAGGGAACCTGACCCGCGCCGAGTTGATCGCCATTCTGATCGGTATGGGTAACGCTGAGGAGTCTGCCGTGGCGCTTGCACAACGCATCCTGAATTCGGTGGATAACAACCTGGCCGAACTGGCTAAACTGAGTGTACACGACCTGATGAAATTCAAAGGGATCGGTCTGGCCAAAGGTGTCAGTATCGTGGCTGCCCTTGAACTTGGCCGTATCAGACGCGAAGAAGATGTAGTAGCCGATAAAAAGAAGATTACGGAAAGCAAACACGCTTTTAATGCGCTATATGCCGTTCTGGCCGACAAGAATTATGAAGAATTCTGGGTTTTACTGCTCGACAGGGCCAACCAGATCATTGGTAAGAAAAATATCAGCGAAGGCGGCATGTCGGGTACCGTAGCTGATCCGAAAAAAATATTTAAAATAGCCCTCGACAACAATGCTTCTTCCATTATACTGGCACACAATCACCCTTCAAACAACCTGAAACCCAGTACAAACGATATTGAATTAACAAAAAAGATCATCAATGCAGGTAAGGTACTGGAGATTTCAGTACTTGACCATTTGATCATCGGCAACGATAAATATTTTAGCTTCGCCGATGAATCTTTGATATAAATCCGGAAAAAATGCACATGCTCAAAATAGTTACTGTCATAGGCGCCCGTCCCCAGATCATTAAAGCTGCGGCATTGAGCAGGATGATCAAAAATTGTTACCTGGGAGCGGTAAAAGAAATCATTGTGCATACCGGCCAGCATTACGATCCAAAAATGTCGCAGGTTTTTATTGACGAGCTTGGTATACCTGCACCCGATTATAATTTTGGCGTTGGCAGTGCCACACATGGCGCCCAGACCGGGAAAATGATCCGCGACATCGAAGAAGTCTTGTATCAGGAACTGCCTGACTATGTTGTTCTTTACGGCGACACCAATTCAACACTTGCCGGTGCCATTGCCGCTTCAAAAATGAATATTCCTGTCGCACATATCGAGGCTGGCTTACGATCCTTCAACAAATCGATGCCTGAAGAGATCAACCGGATTATGTGCGATCATGTTTCCACTCTTTTATTCACGCCAACATATACGGGTCTGAATAATCTGCTGAACGAAGGTTTTTCCGAAACGTCAAAAATGCCGTTTACACCTGACAATCCCGGCATCTTCCACTGCGGGGATGTTATGTACGACAATACGCTGTACTACAAGGATATTGCTTTCGAAAAAAGCACGGTGCTTGACACATACAGGCTGGAAGAGCCATTTACTCTTTGCACCATCCACCGGAACAACAATACCGACGACGCAGATCGTTTAAACACTATATTCACCACGCTGAACGAACTTAGCCGGGCACATAAAACACCTTTTGTTTTACCACTGCACCCGAGAACCGGCAAAGCAATGGAAGAGTTGCTGGAGCCGGGTGTCGCAAAAGCACTGAACGAGAATCCTTACATCCGGATCATCCCACCTGTTTCTTTTCTGGACATGATCGTGCTGGAAAGCAAATGCAACCTGGTTATAACAGATTCAGGAGGTGTGCAAAAAGAAGCATACTTTTTCAAAAAACCCTGTATTATTTTGCGGTCCGAAACAGAATGGAAAGAGATTACAGATGCCGGAGCAGGCATTGTTACTGATGTTGATCAGGAAAAAATAACAGATGCATACGTTCACTTCAAAGCAACTATGCATTCGCTGAAATATCCTTCGATATTCGGTGATGGGAATGCGGCAGGATTTATCTGCCAGACGATCCTCAATAATAAATAAGTTTCGAGCCCGGAGTTCTGAGCTTCGGTGCCTGAGTTTAAGGTTAAAAACTTCAGCCGGAAACTTGCCATTACAGAAATAATTTCTATCTTTGCGCTCCCATTTTTGGGTATTAATAATCAATCATTTAACAAAATAAACATTATGAACCAGTACGAAACCGTTTTCATTTTAACTCCCGTTTTGTCTGATGAACAGATGAAGGAAGCGGTAAAGAAGTATGAGGATTACCTCAAAAAGAATGGTGCCGAAATCGTGCATCGCGAGAACTGGGGCATGCGCAAACTTGCCTACCCCATCCAAAAGAAATCAACCGGTTTTTACCAGTTGTTTGAGTATAAAAACGATGGGTCAATAATTGCCGACCTTGAGTTACAGTTCAAACGTGATGAGCGCATTTTACGCTTCCTTACCGTGAAATTAGACAAACATGCTGTTACCTACAACGAAAAAAGACGCAAAAGGTTAGCCGCAGTAAAGAACGAAGAAGTAGAAGAAGCGTAACAAATCATTAATCTTAAAACAAAGAAATTATGGCACAAGGAAATTCAGATATCAAATATTTGACCCCGATTGCAGTCGACACCAAAAAGAAAAAATACTGCCGGTTTAAAAAGAGCCGCATCAAATTTATTGATTATAAAGATGCAGATTTTTTATTGAAATTTGTAAATGAACAAGGTAAGATTTTACCACGACGTATTACAGGTACTTCAACAAAATACCAGAAAAAAGTGGCCCAGGCTGTTAAAAGAGCGCGCCACCTTGCGTTGATGCCTTATGTAGCTGACTTACTTAAATAACGGAGGGACAAGGAGATGGAAATTATACTTAAAAAAGATATTAGCGGATTGGGTTACAAAAACGACCTGGTCAAAGTTAAAGACGGATATGCCCGGAATTACCTTATCCCGAAAGGTATGGCCATGGTTGCCACCACATCGAGTAAAAAGGTATTGGCTGAACTGAAAAAACAACAGGCTTTTAAAGAAGAGAAGATTGTAAAAGAAGCCGAGACATTAGCTCAGGCACTGGAAGGCACGGAACTTAAAATTGCCGTTAAAGCCAGCTCGACCGGAAAAATATTCGGTTCGGTAAACAACATCATCATTGCAACCGCAATTAAAGAACAGAAAAATCTTGATATTGACCGCAAAGACATCGTTCTTGATGAAGACCACATTAAAGAGGTGGGCAAGCATAAAGCCAAGGTTAAATTGCACAAAGAGATCGTAGTAGAAATCGATCTTGATGTTGTAGCTGAGTAAATTAAGAATTTTATGTACATTTGAAACCCTGACAGCATCGTCAGGGTTTTTTTATGCCTTATGATCAGTAAAGCCCGCATCAAATTCATTTCATCGCTGCAACAGCGAAAGTACCGTCAGCTGCATGGCCTATTTGTTGCCGAAGGAACTACTAATGTGCTTGATTTTATCCAAAGTGGCACCAAAACCGAAGAAGTATTTGCCACCAGAGGATGGATAGATGAGCATGGGAAAGAAATCAGCAGAATACCTGTTACCGAGGTAACTATGAAAGAGCTGAAGAAGATCAGCAGCCTGAAGAACCCTTCCGAAGTACTGGCGGTTTTGGTTCAACTGCCCGAAACAACACCTGACCTGACAAAGGCAAACGACCTGATTCTTATGCTGGACGACCTGCGCGACCCGGGCAATATGGGTACCATTATCCGCACGGCCGACTGGTTCGGTATCCGTACTATTATTTGTTCGGAAGATTCGGTAGACATCTATAATCCGAAAGTGGTTCAGGCCAGTATGGGCTCGCTGTCCAGAGTTAACGTGTCTTACTACGACCTTCAGAAACTGTTAAAAGCAAAACCCGATTCGCTGAATGTATTTGGCGCTGTTATGGAAGGAGAAAATATTACGGAGATCCCAAAACCGGACAAGGGAATCATTCTGATTGGCAGCGAGGCACACGGTATTTCCCAAAAACTTCTGCCAATGATCGATTATAAGATCACTATTCCGGGCATATCTGACGGACCGAATTCTGCCGAATCGCTGAACGCATCCATTGCAACAGCTATTATCTGTTACGAGTTCAGGAGGTAGTAAATTTTTAGCAAACCCACATTAAAGTGAAGTCAAAATGTTAAATATTTATTAAGCCCGATGACTATCCTAATTATAAATGTTATTTTTGCCACGATATAAAACAGCACAATATGTTTCTCAAAATATTACTTATCACCATTATCTTTCTCGGGCTGGCCTTCGCAGGTATTGCCGTTAAAATGTTTTTTAAGAAAGACGGTGAATTCAAAAAATCATGCTCCTCCGTGCACCCAAAAACCGGCGAACGGATCGGTTGTGCTTGTGGTGGCGAAGGTGGCGATAGTTGCCACAACAAAGAAGACCTGACCACCAAAGTAAAGATTGAAACCCTGCAGGTAGATTAACTCCCCGCAGGATTTTTATTTTTTTCGTTAATAATTCGTTTCCTGAATTTCGAAATAGCTTTGCGGATGTAAGCAGGCCGGGCATATTTTCGGTGCTTTTTTTCCTTCATGCAGATAACCGCAATTACGGCATTTCCATACCAGCGTGCCTTCCCGTTCAAAAACTTTTCCTTCATCCAGATTCTGGTATAGCTTGCGGTACCTTTCTTCATGAGCTTTTTCCACTTTGGCAATCATTCGAAAAGCCACGGCTACATCCTTAAATCCCTCTTCTGCAGCGATATCAGCGAACAGAGGATACAATTCCGTCCATTCTTCATTTTCTCCGTCGGCAGCGGCTTTCAGGTTCTCCATGGTCGTACCGATAACACCTGCCGGGTAAGCTGCCGTGATCTCTACCATCCCGCCTTCGAGGAATTTAAAAAATCTTTTGGCATGCTCTTTTTCGTTCAGAGCTGTTTCGGCGAAGATAGCCGAGATCTGTTCCAGCCCCTCTTTTTTAGCCTGTTTGGCAAAGTAATCGTAGCGCATACGTGCCTGCGATTCACCCGCAAATGCTTTCAGCAGATTTTGTTCTGTTTTGGTTCCTTTTAAACTTTTCATAGGATAATTATTTGGATGTTACTTTGTTAATTCTTCAATTAATAATATTACCTCTCAAAAATAACACATTAATTTTGCTTTCCGGGTTTATACAGGAATAAAAAGATGACGGATAATTTGTAAATTTGTAGAAGATGTTAAAATGAGCTAGTTATGATAACGAAAAAGATACGTTTTTATAAACTGACAGGACTATTGATGGCCCTGTTGTACGTTACGGGCTGCGCTAAGAATCCATTTGACCACCGGACAAAATACATAGGAGATTACGATTTCCGTATTGATTTTTCCTGCACACCAAGCTTAGGCAATTGTGACACTACTTATCATTACCAGGGAAATATTGACTATTCGGACGACAAAGACAAAGTGATCATCCATTACGATAAAAACCGCATGATCGAACCTCTGATTGATGAAAACGAAAACCTGATCCAGCACATCGACCATTACCAGGATGACAGTCTGGGACGGTTTATCAATAAAAATGAAGTGGAGTTTGTTGTCAGAGATGGCGGCCTGGGCGGCGGATTCTTTTGGCATGCTTACGGGAAGAAGAAATAACACTGAGCTTATACCTAACCTGTGGCTCCACGGATTCATGATGAAAAACTGATATTACCCGGAATAGTTTGACGGCTATTGATCAAACTTCGTGTTCGTATAACAAATAGTTCTCAAACCAGTTGCGTCCTAAACGATGACAAAAGATTGCATTAAAGCCGTGAATGATTTATAGTTATCGGGTACTCTCGAAATGGGGGGCTTCCACCTTTGAAAAAATGCGTAAATAAAATCAATACATG
>QMPO01000002.1 GCA_003648625.1 Bacteroidota bacterium | reverse complement strand
TTGATTTTTAGCAATTTTTTCAGCAGTGGCGGCATTTTTTGCATCCTTTTTTTTGCTGTTGAAATGCGAAGCATTCATGAATTCCTTTGAAAATATACAATCCATGAATAAAAAAAGGATGAGCCAGCACGGCTTGAGGGCATTACTAAATTATATTTATTTAGGACAGTATTGTTCTCAAACCTAATACTCTTCCACAACATACTTTTTAAATCCTTCGGTGGCAAAGGTCTGGTAGTGGCCTTTGTCATCTGCATATATGAAGAAGGCATCCAATTCCGGATGATTTTTCAGGAATTGCTGTGCTTTTTCAAGTCCCAATACCATAAAAGAGGTAGCATAGGCATCGGCCAGGGCTGTATTGCCGGCAACTACCGACACACTTAATAAGGAATGTTGTACCGGATATCCGGTTTTGGGATCAATGGTATGGGAATAGCGTACCCCGTCTTTCTCGTAAAACTTACGGTAACTTCCGGAGGTGGCCACCGATTTGTTTCTCAACTCAATGACTTCTTTCAATTCTCTTTCATCGTTTTTGTGTCGGGCAGGTTTTTCAATGCCCACTCTCCACAAACTTCCATCAGGCTTGGTTCCTTTGGCTTTCACCTCCCCGCCGATATCCACAAGGTAATTCTCAATACCCTGTATTTCGAGAAATTCTCCGACAAGATCTACTGAATACCCCTGGGCAATGGCGTTAAAATCAATTGTTGTCCTATCATCTTCTTTTAGCAGCTTACCGCTGTCTATACGCACTTTTTGGTATCCTGTAAATTCCAGGATTGAGTCAACAATTCTGCTATCCACTTTCCGGCTGGCATCGAAACCGAACCCCCACGCACGCACCAGCGAACCCACAGTAGGATCGAAAGCACCATCCGTTTCTGCTGCCACCTGCATGCTCAGGCTGAAATTATCAACGAAATACTTATCTAAAGATATTTCTTCGTTCCTGTTTACGCATGACAAAACAGAATTTGGGACCCATAAAGAAACTGATCTGTCAAAAGCTGTCAGCAGCGAATCTATTTGCGGCTGAAAATTGCGCCCGGCACTGTCATAATAAATGATGGAATAGTATGTACCCTGAGCTTCACCGACAAATTTAACCGGTTTGATCTCTTTTTGAAATGTGCAGGAAAAAAGAAACCCTAAGAGGAAAACGGAAAATTTATTCATCGCTCCTTATATTTTCAAAAGTGAGCATTCTCTTTAGAACCTGTACGACAAATTGAATGTAAAGGCAGCAGTTGTTCGTACATCTTTGTTGTAGCTAACTGCCTCAGGATAATAACGAATACCCAGCGACAAAACTGCCGACAAGCTCAAGTCAGGAATAGGGCTGAAAACAACGCCATTATTTATCAATAATTTTCCGTAAAACGTGTCTGTATAGTTTTGACTGTTGCTATTGTGATTATCATGTCCCACGCCGATTCTGATTCCGGGGCCCAGCAGATAGCGAACTTTTCCCTGGCCATTTGGGTAAAAATTAACGTATACACCGCTATAAAATTTACTGATCAATACATTATTTCCAAAGTTAGTTCCCGATGCATATCCAAAAGAAACCGGGATTTGTATTCCGAGCTTGCCGCTTTGAAGTATTCGTTCGTATGACATAGTGAAATTACTTATGATTAAGTCGGACAGATGATAAGTAATCAGGTTCTTTTTGAAATCGTAGGTGTTCATGTCTTTAGCTCTGCTTTTGATCACTCTGACTTCACCATTTTCATAAGCAATTAAACTGACCAGCTCAGGTTTGATTGAATACAGATGCCCTTCACTGGAGCTATAGTCTTCGTACCATATTTCTGTAGCACTAATACTGATATTTTTTGCAGCTATCCGCTGTTGCTGATCACGCAGGTAAATGTAATCCTGGGAAAAAAGACCTGAGGAGAAGGCAAGAAATGTGATACCCAGAATAAAAATATTTTTCATAATGTTTTCATTTTTAACAAAAGACAGTATTAAAGACAACTTTCCATCCAAATAACTACTTCAAAAAAACGGGGTAATTCAATTTCTCAAATTACCCCTAAATATAAGACTTTTATATTGATCAACTTCCGAAGTCGTCAAACATGATCATTTCATCCGGAACACCCAGGTCGTCCAGCATCTTCAGCACGGCATCAATCATCATCGGAGGGCCGCAGAGATAATACTCTATATCTTCCGGTTCGGGATGATCTTTCAGGTAATTATCATAGATCACCTGGTGTATAAATCCTGTATAACCGTTCCAGTTATCTTCTTTCAGAGGCTCTGACAGGGCTACTTCAAACCGGAATGTGTCGGGGTTTTCCTTCTGGATTTTATCAAAATCTTCGAGATAAAACAGTTCCCGCTTCGAGCGACCGCCATACCAGAAAGTAGATTTTCTGCTGGTTTTCTTAGTTTCGTACAGATCGAAAATATGCGAGCGCATCGGCGCCATCCCTGCCCCTCCCCCAATGAACATCATTTCATTCTCAGTTTCTTTGATGAAGAATTCACCATAAGGACCTGAGATGGTTACTTTATCGCCCGGCTTGCGTGAAAATATGAAGGAGGAACAAATTCCAGGATTTACGTTCATCCAGCCATTCTTCTTCCTGTCCCACGGTGGTGTGGCAATTCTGATGTTGAGCATAATGATGTTGCCCTCGGCAGGATGGTTGGCCATGGAATAGGCACGGTTGATCGGCTCCGGGTTTTTCATTTTCAGATCCCACATTTTGAACTTATCCCATTCTTCGCGGTATTCTTCTTCCACATCCATATCCTTAAAGTCAACCTCACACTTGGGCACGTCAATCTGGATGTAACCACCCGACCGGAAGTCCAGGTTTTCGCCTTCAGGAAGCCGTACAACAAACTCTTTGATAAATGTGGCCACATTATGATTCGACACCACTTCACACTCCCATTTCTTAATACCGAATATTTCCGGAGGAACCTGTATGGTCATATCATTCCTGACTTTTACCTGGCAAGCCAGCCGCCAGTCGTTCATCTGTTCTTTTCGGGTGAAGAATCCTTTCTCCGTTGGCAGAATTGTTCCTCCACCATCCGTCACCTGCACACGACACATACCACATGTGCCACCTCCTCCGCATGCCGAAGGGATGAATATCTTTTGGGCGGAAAGTGTCGAGAGCAACGTATTGCCCGGATCCGTAACCACTTCCTTTTCATCGTTGATGGTAATCTTTACATCGCCCTGAGGCATCAGTTTTTTTCTGGCGAACAACAATATACTGACCAGCAACAGGGTTACCACCAGAAAAATAACGATGCTGGCTATGACAACTGTACCGATTCCTATTTGCAACAAAATCATGTTATTATCTTTATTTTAATAATTACAGTTTAATTCCAAGGAAACTCATAAAGGCGATGCCCATAAGTCCTGTTATGATAAATGTGATACCCAGCCCACGCAAAGCAGGAGGCACATTTGAATACCTGATCTTCTCGCGTATGGCGGCAATACCAATAATGGCCAGGAAAAATCCAATACCCGAACCCAGTCCGAAGGAAGTTGCTTCGGCTACATTCTGATAATCCCGCTCCTGCATAAATAATGATCCACCCAGGATGGCACAGTTAACCGCAATCAGAGGTAAAAAGATACCCAGCGAAGCGTACAGCGCCGGTGAGAATTTCTCCACTACCATCTCAACCAGTTGTACCATCGAAGCGATGATGGCGATGAATAAAATAAAACTGAGGAAACTCAGATCAACATCAGCGAACCCCTCATCGAGCCATGCCATAGCACCCGGCTTCAGAATATATTCATTCAACAAATAATCAACCGGAACGGTAATTCCCAACACAAAGGTTACTGCCAACCCCAATCCGAAGGAGGTATCAACAGTTTTAGAGACAGCAAGATATGAACACATGCCCAGGAAATAGGCAAAGATCATATTGTCAATAAAGATGGATTTTATAAATATATTAAATATTTCCTGCATGATCGTAAGTTTTTAATGGTCTTCAATTAAGTCCCTGTTCCTGTAACGCTGCACCCAGATGATAACTCCGACTGTGATCAGTGCCATCGGCGGCAGAATCATAAGGCCGTTGTTTTCGTATCCGAAATCATAAAATCCCTGAGGAATTACATGCACATCGAAAATGGTTCCCGATCCGAGGAATTCCCTGAAAAAGGCAACGATTATAAGGATGATACCATACCCCAGCGCATTACCAATTCCATCCAGGAAGGCAGGCCACGGTTTGTTGCCCATCGCAAAAGCTTCCAGACGTCCCATAATGATACAGTTGGTGATGATCAGTCCGACAAATACCGAGAGTTGTTTGCTCACATCGTAAACAAAAGCTTTCAGTACTTGGTCGACAAGGATTACCATGGTAGCGATAACAACCAATTGTACAATAATTCTGATACGTGGAGGTATTCCGTTCCGGAGTAATGAAATGACCACATTGGAAACAGCCAATACCACCATAACCGAAATAGCCATCACTATGGCCGGCTTTAGTTTTGCCGTTACAGCAAGTGCCGAACATATACCCAATACCTGCACGGTAATCGGGTTATTGATGCTTAAAGGATCTTTGATCAGCTTTAAGTTCTTCGGCGAAAACAAAGGTTCGCGTTCTTTTTTCTCTTCACTCATCGTTATTTCTGTTTTTCTATATAGGGTACATAACTTTCTAACACATTCTTCAGCATGTCGTTTACACCGTTGCTGGTAATGGTGCCTCCTGATATGGCATCGACACCATGAATACGGTCTGCCTCAGGAAGTTTCGCAACACCGCCTTTCACAACCGCTATCGATGTAAACTGCCCGTTGTCGTCAAATATTTCTTTTCCTATAAACTGGTCTTCAAAAGGACTTGTAGTAATTTCGGCACCTAAGCCGGGTGTTTCTCCTTTATGATCGAAGGTGACGCCGACAACCGTATTCAAATCCTGACTCAGGGCTATGTTGCCCCAAATCGGCCCCCACAAACCAGTTCCATAAAGTGGAAAGATGTAAATGGTTTTTCCCTTATCATCTATTTTATAAATGGGCAACTCATAATCCATACCGTTTGTTTTGCGGTAAAGCTGCTCCTTCATATTAATGTTAAAGGCCTTCCCGTTTTCTTTTTCTCCTTCGGTAAGCGACTCAACTACGTTACCATCCTGGTCAACAACCAAGGCTTCCGTAACAAACTCATTGAACTGGTCAATCATAACCTCTTTGTCAATGTTTTCAACATTAGCTGAAGCGAGGATACCTCCCATTTTTTCGATTGCCATGTTCCTTTCCTGAAAAGGTTTCAGCATCATAGCCGCTGTTGACAACAGTGCTGCAGCAATTATTACTAAAATGGCAGCGTACCTGAATATATATCCGTTACTATACATAATGGTATCTTTTTATTTTTAACTCGTGGCCAGTTTCAGCCTTTTCTGTCTTCGTTTAATATTACCTGCAATCACATAATGGTCGATCAGCGGAGCAAATACGTTCATTAATAATATGGCCAGCATCATCCCTTCGGGGTAAGCCGGGTTGAACACTCTTATCAAAATCGCGATCATACCAGTAAGGAAGCCGTAGATATACATCCCTTTGTTGGTCTGGGCGGCTGTAACCGGGTCGGTAGCCATAAACACAGCGCCAAAAGCAAAACCACCCATTACCAGGTGGTAATACGCCGGAAGCTGCATGTACTCGTTATAGCCCCACAGATTGAACAGTAAGCCCATTACATATCCGCCGATAAATACCGAGAACATCACACGCCAGTTACCGATTCCTGTTACCAGCAGAAACAAGCCTCCCAGTAAGATTATCAGTGTTGATGTTTCACCGTTTGAACCCGGAATGAACCCCATGAACATATCATACAACGATGGAAGATTATCAAAATGCCCTGTCAGTGCATCACCTAAAGGTGTCGCCCCTGAAAAAGCGTCCGCTTTATCGGAAATCCACACTTTATCACCAGAGATGTTCCCCGGATAAGCAAAAAACAGGAATGCCCTGGCCAAAAGTGCCGGATTCATAATATTCATTCCGGTACCTCCAAAGACCTCTTTTCCGAAAACAACAGCAAAGGCAACGGCTATAGCAAGCTGCCATAAAGGTATGTCCGGAGGAACGATCATTGGAATAAGCAGGCCTGAAACAAAGAATCCTTCATTAACATCGTGGCTCCTGATCTGTGCAAAAATAATTTCCAGGCCAAGCCCCACGCCATAAGTAACAATGATGATAGGAAGCATTTTCAGAAAGCCATACCAGAACATGGGCCAGAAACCGGGATGCTCACCGTAGGATAGAAAATGCTGGTAGCCTATATTCCACATTCCGAAAAATAAGGCAGGCAATAAGGCTATGAACACCACGATCATTGTCCGTTTCATGTCGATGGCATCACGTATGTGCACTCCTTTAGTTGTTACCCGATTGGGAACAAAAAACAAAGTTTCCATCGCATCAAACATGGAATGAAATTTCTCAAGCTTCCCCCCTTCTTCAAAATGGGGTTTTTGTTTATCTAATAAATTCCTTAACGCTTTCATGCGGTATGATTGTGAATTTTTATTTAACTCATTTCTTTACGTATCAGCTCCAAACCGTTACGTACAATTTCCTGTATGTCAGTCTTCGAGGTGTCAATAACTTCACATAAAGCGAAGTCTTCGGCATCAATCTCATAAATACCCAGGTTCTCCATCAGGTCGATATCTTCAACCATAATGGCTTTGATCAATTGCAGCGGATAAATATCAAACGGGAACACTTTTTCCATTTTTCCTGTCATTACATAGCCCCTGACGCCTCCGTGTAGATTGGTATCTATTCTGAATTTCTTATTGGGGAACAACCGCGACAAGAAAGTATTAGAGAAACTGAATTTATTCAATCCGGGTTTCAGCCATCCAAAGAATTCATAATGATCTCCTTCAGGGATAACCGTAACCATGGAATCATAAAAGCTGACAAATCCGTCTTTCTCAATTTTTTCACCCGTCAACACATTACCACTGATGTATCTGTTATGGCCTCCGGTTTCGTTACCACTGATCATGTTGACAATACGTGCACCGATATGTGTTTTATAATATTTTGGGTGTAATATTTCCGATCCGGCAAGCGCCACGACCCTTTCAGAGTCGAATTTTCCTTCAAGGAATAATTTACCAATGGTAATTACTTCCTGCGGTCCGGTATACCATATTATTTCACCCTTATTGATCGGGTCAACCCGGCTGACATGTACACTCACATTTCCGGTAGGGTGCGGCCCGGAGAATTTGTTTAACTGAACATTTTTTGAATTCAGAAATACTTTTGATGTCGTATTTTTCGCATCAATATTCAGATGAACTTTCCCGCTTGTAAGCTTCGTCAGCACATCAAGTCCGGCTTGAAACTCTTTTCCGTGCCCATGTACGATCAGGTCGAGATCGGCAGCTAAAGGCGCTGTGTCGAATGCTGAAATAAAAATAGCTTTCGGTTCGTCTTCCGGGTTGGCAATAACCGCATACGGACGTTGCCGAATCATAGGCCATACACCGCTGGCAAGCATTTTGTCAATGATTTCCTGCCTGTCGACAGTGCTGATATCCGCTTTGCCAAAATCAATTGCCTCGTCTTTTCCGTCTGTTTCAACCACAACATGCAACAATTTCCGTTTTGCTCCCCTGACAATCTCTTTTACTTTTCCGCTTACAGGAGAAGTGAACCTGATCTCTTCCCTATACTTATCGTAAAATAGTGGGCTTCCGGCTTTTACATCGTCACCTTCTTTTACCAGCATTTTCGGAAAACACCCGGTAAAATCGGGTGGTTTAATGGCAAATCTTTTCGCATTTAAGTCAACAACGGTTTTTTCAGCCTCTCCCAACAGTTTGATATCAAGGCCCTTTTTAATCTTATGAGTAGTTGACATATCTATATAGATTCATGTGTTTTATTACTGGAACGAAAATATATAATATTGCCCATATACAACAGAACAAGAAGAATTAAAGTTGAATTTTTAAAAATTCTAAATAGCAATTTCCGCCCTGCTTTCGGAGCCAGCCGGAAGCCGGGTAGAAAACAATCACCCCAAATATTCAAAAAAGGTTTTTCTTTTTTTATTCCGCTTTTTTATAAAAAGCACCTACTTTTACATGCGTAAAAAGGCACCGGTTATTTAGCGGCATGGTTTTAGAGCAGAATCCTTCTCAAATAAAAAAAGTAAGTTTGAACTTCAAATCTTTTCTTATGAACAGAGTCTTGTTTTTTTTCATTTTATGTTTATTCGGTTTTTCAATAACAGCACAAACTGTTACCTATGAAGACCGGATTTATGACGACAACATCGAAACTGTGTTATTATTCCGTGCAGGAAATCAACTAAGTGAGCCTGTGATCCGGTTAAACTCAAATGATAAATTACGTCTTGCTTTTGACGACTTCAGCAATGAATCGTACCGGTTTAAATACACCATTATTCACTGTAACGAATTTTGGGAACCTTCCGATCTAAGACAAATTGAATACATTGACGGTTATTTTGAAGAAGAGATACCTGATTACTACTTCTCGTTAAATGCCATTCCCGGCTACATACACTACACACATGTTTTCCCTACCCAGAATATGCACATCAAACTTTCAGGTAATTATATTTTAAAAGTCTATGTTGATAATCCGAGTGATGAGAACGTTTTATTCACCAGGCGGTTTTTTGTTGTGGAACAGTTGGCAAGAGTTGAATTGTCGATCCCCTATTATCCGAAAATGCTGGAATACACGCGTAAAAAACAGCAGATTGACATGAGGATATTCACTCCCGACCTGTTCAGTGCCGAACCAAAACAACGACTTACCGTAACTCTGCGGCAGAACGGGCGATGGGATAATGCCAAGATGGGGATCAGGGCTACATCAGTACTGATGAATGAGCTGCAATACAACTACCGTGACGGGATTGTATTTGACGGTGGCAATCAGTTTCGTCATTTTGACATGAAAAGCTTTTATTACCAGTCGATGTATATCAAGCAAATTATTAGCGACAAAGAGGGCTATGTTGTCCTGCTGCATACCGATTATTCGAAAGCCAGCAAACCGTATGAAACGTTAGATGACATACACGGCAAGAAACTTATTAAAGCACGGCAAGACCAGGTAACAATGATTGAGGGCGAATATGCCAATGTTGCGTTTACCTTAAAACACCCGAAAATTGAAGATGCCGATGTTTATATTCTGGGAGCCCTTAACGACTGGCAACTTGACGAAAACAGTAAAATGAGGTATAATGCACGAACCCGTGAGTACCATGGCCGGTTATTTTTAAAGCAAGGATACTATGATTATCAGTATGCTGTTGTCCCCTACGGTCTGTTTAGCGGGGATGTGACTGTGATAGAAGGCGATCATTGGGAAACAAGAAACACTTATTCGGCATTTGTCTATTACAAAGAAAGGGTGCCTGAATATGACCGTCTGATAGGCTATCAGAAATTTCAATCATTTGAAATAAGCATTAAATAATTATTACTCGTACCTGAGTGATTCGATAGGATCCAGCCGTGCTGCCTTGGTAGCCGGAATAATTCCTGACAGCAATGCAACAACAAAGCAAAGCAAAACACCCAGAACTACCCACAGCCAGGGAACAATGAAAGGACTTTCGGTAAAATAGGAAACAACATTCCCGATCAACACTCCGGCAAATATGCCAAGCAATCCCCCTGCCTGGGCAATAACGATTGCCTCAGCCAGAAATTGATTACGTATTGTATGACTTTTAGCCCCGACGGCTTTTCGAATACCAATTTCCCGCGTGCGGTCGGTAACCGATACAAGCATAATGTTCATTAAACCAATGGCTGCCCCCAGCAAAGTGATTAACCCGATGATGGTGGCACCTATTTGTAATTTACTGGTAAGACCTATCAGCATATTGGCAATATTGTCGCTTTTCAGGATAGCAAAAGAATCATCATTTCCCAGCCTATCCTTCCTGATTTTCCGGAACAATCCGGTGGCTTCCCCGATAGCAGCCTGCATTTTAGATGGATCGGGCACCATAACGCTGATCTGGTAATTCATATTTGGCGATGAAAAGTACTGCCTGACATTCGCAATCGGCACCAGACACGATCTGTCACCGCTAAACCCGATGCTGGAACCTCTTTCTTTTAAAACACCGATTACCCTGTACTTTCCGGCTCCAACCGAAATGATTTTCCCCAACGGTTCTTCATTCTTTTTAAATAATGCTTTTACAATGTCGTTTCCGATAATTACCACGTGGTTTCCAAAGTGAAGTTCGTTAGGTGTAAACGTCCGGCCTTTAGCAATCTCCTGCCCCGACGTAAATACATAATTCTCGTCCGTACCCATAACTGAGATGTTCGGATTTGTTTTTTCCGATCCGTACTTTATTGTGGCCGTCCCCGTCCCATATGTAAACACAGAAACCTTTGCCGGAAAATCAAACTGTTCTTTAAACTCCATTGCTTCACTGAAGCTTATCTCCCGGTAATTAACAGGGTTTGTCTGCTTCCCTCCAATATGAACTCTCAATCCCCTGTTCTGGATATTAAACGTATTGGAACCCATCATCGCAAAATTCTCATTCAGTGAAGACTCAACCGCATCGATGGCAGTAAGAATACCAACGAGTGCCATGATACCGAAAGCGATTATGAGTATGGTAAGAATGGTGCGTAACAGGTGGCTTTTAATGGAAGTAAACGCAATCCTGATGTTCTCTCTGACTAATTTTGTATTTAATTCCATAAAACTAAGATCATAAATCATCTTTTCTGCCAAAAGCTAAATCGCCGGCATCACCCAGCCCGGGAACGATAAATGCTTTTGCCGTCAGTTCGTCATCTATTGCGCCTACCCATAAAGTCAGTTTTTTAAAAGAGAAAGCTCTTTTTAATTTGGCTATTCCTTCATCGCTGGCAAGAACACATACAACGTGTGTATGTGCCGGCGTTCCTTTTTCGTATAAGGCTTTAAGCGAAGCCACCAGCGAACTTCCCGTGGCCAGCATCGGATCACTGATAATTAAATTCCGCTTCTCGACAGCAGGTGCTGATATATAATCGAACTTAACGGTAAAACCTTCTTCGTTTTTCGTAAAATTCCTATACACCGAAACAAAGGCACTATCGGCTTTATCGAAATAGTTCAGCAGTCCCTGATGTAACGGCAAACCAGCACGTAAAACAGTTGCCAGAACAGGCTGTTCCCCTATGGTATTCATGTCAAGCATCCCGAGAGGGGTTGAGATCCTGGTCTCAACATAATTCAGCTTCTTACTGATCTCATAAGCGAATATCTCGCCTATCCGTTCCAGATTACGCCGGAACCTCATGCTGTCTTTCTGCAACCCGTGATCACGTAGTTCGGATAAGAACTGATTGAAGATCGAATTATTTTTTCCTAATTCATAAATCATCAGACGATGCTTTTAAACAAAGATAACAGAAATAGCCTAAATTTAAAAAGAATTATTGGTTTTTTACAAATAATCGTATTCTGAACAACCAGCGTAACACGATGCCCAGGGTGTTTCTTTGCAAACGGATATAAGTCACCTTCTTGGCTCCGAACCCTTTGTAAAAACGGGCCAGATTTTCTTCGTTCGAACCTTCAAAGTCGAGTACCAGCTTACCGGGGGAAAACTCTCTGATGACGCTGTCTATTAAAAAAGTCATGGCTGCCGATTCTCTTCCGGCATTATTTGTTGCTGAAAACAAAAAGATCAGCCGGTTTTGTGCCCGCAAGAAAAAAGCTCCTGCACATAATTGGTTATGTTCATCGAACACCCCGTATAACAAGCCCCCACCTTTGTAAAACACTCTGTACATAAGGCGTTTCAGGCGGTCATATTCAGGCTCTGCCCATTTCTTCAATCGTTTCCCCCTGTTCTCCTTAAACAAGTCGATCAGCTCTTCAGGTTTAATGCCTTTTACAAGGGACAGTTTGATTTTCAGGCTTTTTTTCAGATTCCTCTTCGTATTAGACGAATATTTCTTGGAAAGAACAGTGTATTTGTTGATTAGATCAAGCACATAATTGTCATTGCGTATGATATTAAAACCGTTTCCGGAAACCGTATTATAACTGTTGAGATTGATATCAATGACCTTAAACTTTTCAGGCAGTTTATCTACGAATGACCTGACAATATCCGGCGTAAGCATATCTTTTGAGAAAACGCCCAGTTGCTGCACAAAAAAAGGCTGCATAATATAACTGACACCCATCTTTTTTGAGACAGGAAGGGGCATGACACGCACATAATCGTCTTCAACAAGCGCATCCCAGTTTTCGTGAACTATATCAAGGTACCACGAATAGGCATAAATAATCCCGTTAAAGGAGGATTTAATACAAGCATCCCACTTTTCCGAATCAATCTCGTTATTTGTCAGGTATCTGATCAAGGGTTTATCTGGGCTCTAAAGTTTGACCTATTATTACATCAAGCAATCGCATATTCAATTAATTGTTCATACACATTTTTCCATCCTTTCCATCGTTTCTGATCGCTGAGCGATTCGTTATGCCAAAGCGAAATGAATGTGCCGTCTACTTTTTTCACTTCATCAATCAATGCTTTTATATGTTCAATTGCATCTGTAGGTGTTAATCCCATGTAGTCGTTCAGCGTTCCGTCCATAACAGCAAACGGATGGATCCTCAATTTTGTTTCTACTTCCAGATCCAGATCGTAAAAATTGTATGAACTGCATATCCCTGCCCTGAAACCCGGTAAAGCCGCATAACCCATAGAATAATCGGCTGTAATATCATTTTCTATCAGGTTCCGGTAAGTTGTAGGCAGAACAATGCGTAAAAAATGCTGCCGGTTGCAGGCAATGTCTTTATTTAAGACCGTTTTGAGATTCCTGATCTCTTTAGCGATCATTTCAGGATGCTCATTTGTATAATAGGACGAATGGACTCCCACACTGGCATAATCACCGATGCTTTTTACCAGAAATCTGAATTTTGAATTCCGTGTATTGATGTTCTTATCATATTGACCGTAGTGGGCGAACAGGAAAAAATAAATTGGCTTGAGTTTGTACTTTTTCTGATACGCTATCTGAAGATCAAATGTGTCAAACGGGTCTTTTTCCCTGCCGGTCAGCACGCGCGTGCGCTGAGCTATGTCACTCCACCTTAAATCACGTAAAGACAAAACATAACCGCCAATGGTACGCACCAGTCCTTTCTGTTTATAAGCGAATGCCGAATCAATATCGTAGGTTGGAATGAACTTGTACTTTCTTTTGGGAAAAACCAGAGATGGATATTTTTCTGTCAGAATCTCCCTGATCCTGGCAGCCCATATATTTACAACAGGCTTGCTAAGTATGTGCATTTTTGCACTGGTACTCAAATGTGCCGTAAACCTGCCATGCAAATCTTTTACGAATGGTAAATATTCTTCGTATCGGGTAACCAGATAAAAAATGGCTGAAAAAACATCAAATGGCAAGACCGCATGTTCCCCATAAACAGGAAAAAACGCTTTTATCCCTTCAAATTCAACTGGCTCCGGATCAATAGACTCCACACCTTTTTTGAAAAGCATACCTGAGGACTTGAAGAAAAGCTCATCCGAGAACGCTTTGTCTCCATAGATAAACCTGGGTTGATCTGCTTTCAGAAACTCCTCCTGATCATTAGTTAACTCATAAGGGACTTTTAAAATATCTTCAAAAACAAGACGAAAAACATAACGAACTCTGCCTGTTTTTGCCGGTGTATATATGAGTATCGGGTCCATGAAGGTAAAAGTAACAAAATTTCAGATTAAACTATTTTACTGGCATACAAAACAATAAACTGAAAAACCTGTCAAAAAGTACGTGTTTCATTCATCAATGTTGATAATTAGGCATACAAAAATAGCCCATCTGCCCTCAATAATTAGTAATTTTGAAGTTCAAATTTCACATCCCCGTATGGAAAAATTTATTGTATCAGCACGAAAATACCGGCCGGCCACTTTCAAGCAGGTAGTGGGACAGGAAGCAATAACTTCCACTTTGCAGAATGCCATAAAAAACAATCATCTGGCGCAGGCTTTTCTGTTTACCGGACCCAGGGGTGTGGGAAAAACCACATGTGCCCGGATATTGGCTAAAACAATCAACTGCGAAAACCTTACCGAAAACCTGGAACCATGTGACAAATGTGAATCGTGTACTTCGTTCAACAACAATGCATCTTTCAATATTCATGAATTAGATGCTGCTTCAAATAATTCCGTCGATGACATCAGGAATCTGGTTGATCAGGTACGCATACCTCCCCAGGTGGGTAAATACAAAGTATATATTATTGATGAGGTACATATGTTGTCGCAAGCGGCTTTCAATGCTTTCCTGAAGACATTGGAAGAGCCGCCGGCCTATGCAAAATTTATTCTTGCTACTACGGAAAAACACAAAATACTACCCACTATTTTGTCTCGGTGCCAGATTTTTGATTTTAAGCGAATCCGCGTTGAAGACATTGCAGCACACCTTGATTATGTAGCCAAAAACGAAGGCGTTGACGCAGAGGTAGAAGCCCTGCACATCATTGCCCAGAAGGCCGACGGAGCTTTGCGTGATGCCCTTTCTACATTCGATCAGATCGTTAGTTACAGCGGCGACACACTGACTTACAAAAACGTTATCGAAAACCTCAACATACTCGATTACGAGTATTATTTTAAAGTAACCGATGCTCTTCTTAATGGAAACTTTTCCGATCTGCTCCTGATCTTCAACGAGATTATGGAGAATGGATTTGACGGGCAGCATTTCATTACCGGCCTCACCGAGCATTTACGCAATTTACTGGTTATAAAAGACCCTGCAACCCTGCAACTGTTGCTGGCCAGCCCTTCGCTTAAAGAACACTATAAAGAACAATCAGAACAAATAGAGGTGCCTGTTTTATTTCGGGCCATTGATATATGCAATAAATTCGACCTGAGTTATAAAACAAGCAACAACAAGCAATTACATGTGGAAATTGCACTGATGCAACTTGCGCAGGTCAATACCGACCAGGCTGTTCAGGTCGTTAAAAAGGCTGTTTCGGCTGCACCGAAAACAGTAAATGAACCAAAAAAAATATATGGTAAGGAAGCGGATAAGGAAATCCCGAAAGACGAAGAAATCAAAACCCCGGAGGTTTCTCAGGAAATAAAGAAAAAAGAACCCGCAGTTAAAAAAGAAGAAAACGGCAGAAAGATTAAAAACATTTCGATCAGGGACGGATTGAATGCCCTTAAACAAAAAAGTGACGATACGAAAGAGGCTGCCGAAGAACCGATCACTAATGAATTTGACCAGAGCCGGCTGATTGAAGTCTGGCGTAATTTTACCGAAGTTTATAACGCTACAGCTCCCAGTTTCGCTCATGCCCTGGCAAAATACAAACCGGTATTGAAAGACAATTTTATTATCGAGTTCAAAGTGGACAATATATTGATTGCCAAAGATAAAATCAATGTGTCTGCTATGCTGGAATACTTTAAAAAGGAATTAAATAACAACCAGATCAAACTGGCTCCGGTTGTAGCCGACAAAACAACCCATAAAACAGCTTATACCGACCGGGAGAAATTCGAAGAAATGGCCAAAAAATATCCCGACCTAGCTGACCTGAAAGAACAGCTTAACCTGGAGCTGGATTTTTAATACTTTTTCATAAAATAAAATTTATATCTCTGCAACATTCGTATCTTTGCCCGTAATTAATGTTATCGCAACCATTAAATCAAAAAACATGAAAAGATTCAATTTTTTTGCAATGATCGCAATTGTATTGCTATTGGCATACGCGTGCGAGAACAAACAGGAAAAAACAATGACAAAAGCTCTTGATCCAGCAAACATGGATTTAAACATCAAACCCGGAGACGATTTTTTCAGGTTTGTGAACGGCAACTGGATCAAAAACAATCCGGTGCCCCCCGAATATAGTTCGTACGGTGCGTTTACGGTTTTGTACGAAGAAAATGAAAAAATGCTCCAGACACTTGTAAAGGAAGTTTCAGCTGACAAGGAAGCTGCTGAGGGGAGTATCAGTCAGAAAATCAGAGACTTTTACAACAGCGGCATGGACACCATGCGTATTGAAGAATTGGGTATTACAGTTCTGCAACCGGAATTTGATGAAATAAACAATTTGCAGTCTGCAACAGATATCAGCCGGCACATAGCTGTGATGCAGCAAAAAGGATTAAGTCCTTTATTCTATTTATTTACGGCTGCTGACCAGTCGGACAGCAAATGGAATATCGCTAACTTCTGGCAGGGTGGCCTGGGATTGCCCGATGTTACCTACTACACTGACGAGAGTGAACGTATGCAGCAAATTCGGGAAGATTACAAAACACACATCACAAAAATGTTTCTGCTGAAAGGTGATGATGAGTCTGCTGCTACAAAAACTGCAGAAACTATTCTTGCTATGGAAACAGACCTGGCCAAAGTTTCCAAAACAAGGATGGAAACAAGAATCGCAGAAGAGAACTTTCACAAAATGTCACTGAATGACCTTAAAGTGTTAGCTCCCGGTTTCGACTGGGATGCTTATTTTACCGCATTAGGTCTTCCCGACCCGGGCGAATTGAATGTCAGCCAGACAGAATTTATGAAAGGCATGTCGGAACTGATAGCCAAATACCCGGTTGAAGACTGGAGGACTTATCTGCCATGGCATTTACTGGATGGATCGGCAAATTACCTGAGTGATGCTTTTGTTCAGCAAAACTTTGATTTCTTCGGAAAAACGCTGTCCGGAAGCGAAGTATTAAGGCCACGTTGGAAGCGTGTGCTTGCTACTACTTCAGGAGGACTTGGAGAAGGGCTGGGCCAAATTTATGTAGAACGCTATTTTCCGCCTGAGTCGAAAGAACGGATGGTAAAACTCGTAGAAAACCTGCGCCTCGCAT
This sequence comes from Bacteroidota bacterium, assembly GCA_003648625.1. Lineage (GTDB taxonomy): Bacteria > Bacteroidota > Bacteroidia > Bacteroidales > F082 > UBA4459. The sequence goes on along the minus strand of QMPO01000002.1, from coordinate 23,419 downwards.
TTGCCGGAAGAATAAAAAAACTGGACTGGATGACAGATGAGACCAAAGAAAAAGCGTTGGCCAAACTGGAAGCCATAACCGTAAAAATTGGTTATCCTGACAAATGGAAAGATTACTCAACACTAAATATTGTTCCGGACAATTATCTTCTGAACGTACAAAATGCCCGTGCATTCGAGTTTAAAAGGGATTTTGCCAAAATCGGGAAGAAGGTTGATAAAACGGAGTGGGGTATGACACCACAGACAGTAAATGCTTACTATAATCCTACCAATAATGAAATTGTATTCCCCGCCGGTATTTTACAGCCTCCATTTTTTAATAAAGATGCTGACGATGCCGTAAATTACGGCGCTATTGGCGTTGTTATCGGACATGAAATGACCCACGGGTTTGACGACCAGGGAAGAAAATACGACAAAGACGGCAATATGAATGAGTGGTGGACCGATGAAGATGCCGAGCGATTTATGGCAAAGGCTGCCATTCTGGCAAAACAATATGATGACTATACGATGCTCGACTCGCTGCACATCAACGGAAACCTTACTATGGGCGAAAATATTGCCGATATGGGTGGCTTGAACATTTCATACGATGCGTTCCTGATGGCATTGAACGGTGCACAACCGGAAATGATTGACGGTTATTCAGCTGACCAGCGCTTTTTTATGGCTTACGCCCAGGTTTGGCGGCAAAATGTCCGCGACAAGGCATTAATGCGTCAATTGAAGGAAGATGTACACAGCCCCGGAGAAGCGAGGGTGAACATCCCTCCATTTAATATGGATATTTTTCTTGACGCTTTCGGAATTTCACCTGATGACAAATTGTATATCCCGAAAGAAAAAAGAGCTTATATCTGGTAACAGATACACTTCAACAAAAAAAAACCGTCAAACTAAAATACTGACGGTTTTTTTATTGACAGAATAAGCCTGGTATAAACTAATAAACAGCAAGGTGTATAAAAAAGCTCCCTGCCTTTTATAAAGAATGTATAAATTTGCCCTATAAAGAAAAAGAATGTTACAAAAACTGGCAACACTTATTTTAAAGCTCATCGGGTGGACCCTGATAAATGAAATCCCGAAAGATGTAAAAAAAGGTGTCATCCTACAGGCACCGCACACAAGTATGATGGATTTTGTGATCGGGCGGATGGCTTTCTGGCATTACGGAGTTAAAATAAACCTGCTCATTAAAAAGGAAGCTTTTAATACGTGGTATGGTGGGTTATTAAAAGCTATGGGCGGAATACCCGTTGACAGGAGTAAAAACACCAACCTGGTTGATACCGTAGCTAAAATGTTCGAAGAAAGGGATTCGCTTTTTTTAGTTGTCACGCCCGAAGGAACCAGAACACGTGTCGATAACTGGAAAAAAGGGTTTTATTACATTGCGCTGAAAGCCAATGTTCCCATTATCATCGGTTTTATCGACTATCCAAAAAAAATCGGAGGTATTGGACCTTTCATATACCCCTCAGGCGATATTGAAAAAGATTTTGAGATCATTCATGACTATTTGCGCGGGTTCACCGGGAAAAACAAAGGGTGGTACAACCTTGAAGATTTTGATTAGGAAGTCGAGTCTCTGTTTTTAATATTCCAGTAAGCTTCTGTGTCCTCCGAAGTGTCATCTTCCTCCTCGAATTCCCACGAGTATCTTTTTCTTTGTGGTCCTGCTTTTTTATAATAAAAAGCTAAAATGATACCTGCTACTAATCCTCCGAGGTGGCCTTCCCACGATATATTCTTCTTTGGAAAAAAATCAGGAAACACACCCCAGACTATGCTGCCGTAAAGAAATGCCACGATAAGTGCCAGCGCCGCTAAGCGCGTATCTTTTCGTATAAGTCCGCTCACAAATAAAAACGATGACAAACCGTATATCAGGCTGCTGGCACCAATATGCACCGAGCCGCTCTGGCCGCCAAACCAAATCCATACCCCGGATAACAACCAGATACCAATAAGTACTTTGATCGAAATTTCCCGATAGAAATAAAACAGGGCCGTAGCCAAAACGAGGAAGGGCACAGAGTTAGCTGTCAAATGATTGATGTCGCCATGCAGCAGGGGCGAAAATAAAATACCCGGCAAACCCTCCAAACGCAACGGATGAACACCCAACCACGAAAATCTCAGGTTAAAAGCCAGTTCCACCAGTTTCACCACCCACATAATAACCAGCAACGTCAGTGGAATATAAACCGCTCCAATAAATCTTTTCTTTTCCGTATTCATATGAGTACTTTGCAAAATAGAAAAAATATCATCGTCAAAAAACATGCCCGGATAATTTTACCTAAAGATAACAGCGGTTATAAAGCTTATCCGTTATATTTGTCCTTCAATACCGGAAAAATGAAAAACATACTGTTTTACCTTGCTTTAGCGCTGATATTCCTGACTTCCTGCACGCAGAAGAAACCAAATATACAGGCGAAAGTTACCAAACATGCCTATTTGGCACACATTCCGTCGGCTTCAGGTATCGAATATGCACATCATACTATTTATCTTACAGGTGACGATCTGCGTTGGCTGGTTTCGCTCAACGACGAATGGAATGTTACTGATAGTTTGGCACTCTCGGCCATTGATACAGTCGTCAATAACCGGACCCCATGGAATGTTAAAGCCGATTTTGAATCAATTGCCCTGTTTGAATATGAAGAAAATGATTATTTGCTTGTATTGTCTTCAGGTTCTATGACAATTACAAGAGATACGGCTCACCTGATAAACCTTACCGGAGACACTATGGTTTTAAGAAAAAACATCAGGGGACTGTACGATAAAATCAAGAAACAGGCGGGAATTCCTGACGGCAGCGAGATCAACATTGAAGGTCTTGCCATATCGGATAAAGCAGCGTATCTGCTCCACAGAGGCAATGTCAACGAAAATTTTGTGGTAGCTGTAAAGCTGGAATCCCTGATGAATTACTTAGTATCAGATGACAACCAGCTTCCGAAGATCACAGTATACAAATTTGAGCTTCCCGTATACAAAGAGGTGCCTTCCGGTTTTTCCGGTGCCTGCATCGTGCCGGGCAGAGATGGAATGTTGTTCACGGCATCGCTGGAAGACACGAAAAGTGAACTTTATGACGGCACCATACTGGGTAGTTATATTGGCTATATTCCTTTTGAGCATCTGGATCAAGGAACTTATTATTCCGTTTTGCTAACGGATAAAGACAAAACACCGATTAACACAAAGCTGGAAAGCATTGTCAGTAAATCAACAACAGGCGATAAAGTGGTTGTTTTGTCAGTTAGTGACAATGATGACGGAAGTTCGGATCTATTTGAGATCGAAGTTATGTTAAAAAATCTGAATTAATTGAACACTTTAAGACACATTCTCTTTTTTTTACTGCTATTCTCCGTTTGCCTGACGCTCGGGGCCAGCGGCAATGTAAAGAATGAGTATTCGCTGAGTGGATCAATTACTGACAAAAGCAACGGTGAGTATCTACCGGGAGCAACCGTGTACATTACTAATCTGAAAAAAGGTACAGCATCAAATGTTTACGGATATTATTCTATTTCGCTTAAACCGGACACCTATAAAGTAGTGTATTCGTATATTGGTTATAACGATATTACGCTTGAGATCGAATTGCTCTCCGACACCTCTATTAATATTGAACTGATGCCTGCCGCCAAAAATCTGGATGAGGTAGAAATTACTGACAAGGCTGTAAATGTGCAGGTTACGTCAACACAGATGAGTGTAACCAAAATGGACAATAAAACCATCAAATCCATTCCGGCTCTTCTGGGCGAAGTGGATCTGATCAAGGCTCTACAACTGTTGCCAGGTGTCAAATTCGCCGCCGAGGGATCCTCCGGCATCAGTGTGCGTGGTGGTGGCCCTGACCAGAACCTGATCCTCCTTGATGAAGCCAATGTGTATAATGCCGGCCACCTGATGGGTTTCTTTTCGGTGTTTAATAACGATGCTGTAAAAAGCGTGGAACTTTATAAAGGCGATCTTCCGGCAAAATATGGCGGACGGCTTTCTTCGCTGGTGGACATACGGATGAAGGAAGGGAATATGAAAAAATTTCACGGCAACGGTGGTATTGGTATGATCTCAAGCCGGTTGATGCTGGAAGGCCCCATCGTAAAAGACAAAGCGTCATTTATGGTGGCCGGCCGCCGGTCGTATGCCGATTTGTTTTTACGGCTATCGAAGGATGAAGAGATTAAAAACAATATTCTTTATTTCTACGACATCAACGGCAAGGTTAATTACCGGATCAACCAGAACAATCACCTCTACTTGTCAGGATATTTTGGCAAAGATGTTTTTAAAAGCGATTTTTTCGGGATGAACTGGGGAAACGCAACAGGAACCCTTCGTTGGAATCATATCTTCGATGAAAAACTGTTCTCCAATTTTACGGTAGTCGTCAATCGATTCAACTACAACCTGAGCTATAAGGCAGACAGTCCGTTCGCTTTTTTATGGCAGTCGGCCATCACCGATTACAATGCAAAAGGTGATTTTACCTGGTTTGCCAATCCGAACAATAAGGTTACTTTCGGCTTTTCAACTATTTATCATGATTTTTTTCCTGGAACTATCGAAGGTACTTCTGACGACTCGTTTATCAGCAATTATGCCCTGGCCAGTAATTATTCGCTCGAGAGTGCACTTTACCTGAGCAATGAGCAAAAAATAGGCAACAGGTTCACGATTAAGTACGGCCTTCGTTTCTCCATTTTCAACAACATCGGACCTGCTACAGTGTATCATTACGACAATGACGGAGTTGCTACCGACTCAACGGTTTATGGCAAAGGTGATTTTTACCATACGTATACAGGTCTTGAGCCACGCATAGGCATGGTGTTCCTGCTTACCGAATCAAGTTCGCTCAAACTGAGCTACTCGCGCAATAACCAGTATATTCAGCAGGCACAAAATTCAGTAGCCGGTTCCCCCTTTAGTATCTGGTTTCCTTCAAGCCCGAATGTAAAACCACAATCTGCCGACCAGGTGGCTACCGGGTATTTCAGAAATTTTAAGAAAGGGATGTTTGAAGCCTCAGTGGAGGTCTACTACAAATCTATAAAAAATGCCGTCGATTTCAGGGATTTTGCCGACTTATTGCTCAACAAATTTCTGGAGGGGCAGGTGCTTGAAGGCAAAGGCAAGGGCTACGGTATCGAGTTGATGTTCAGAAAAAACATAGGTAAACTTACCGGGTGGGTCAGTTATGCTTATTCAAGGGCGTTCAAAGAAGTGGCAGGTATCAATGATGGCAACGCCTACCCGTCTTCTTACGACAGGCCAAACGACTTCTCAATTGTTGCTAATTACGACCTGAATCCACGTATAAGCTTCGGCCTGTCATGGATCTACCTGACGGGGCAACCGGTTACATTTCCCGTTGGCAAATTTGAATATGGCGGTGATAACATCCCTGTCTATTCAGATCGAAACTCATACCGCATGCCTGATTATCACCGATTGGATATTTCCTTCACATGGCGTGATGATCAGACCAGGAAAAAAAGGTTTCACAACGAGTTCAATATATCGATATATAATGCCTATAATCGCAAAAATGCATGGATGATCAACTTCCAGACCGACCCTGTTGACCCATCGGTTACGTATGCCGAGATGACTTATTTATTTGGTATTGTACCAACATTCACATGGAACTTTCGATTTTAAGATGAGACAGAAAACAACATATCTGATGGTAATGATGCTGGGGCTGGTAATGCTCAGTGCATGTACCGAACGTATTGATATTGAGCTTGAAGAAGGATATATCAAACTCGCTGTTGAAGGATACCTGACACCTGACGACAGCCTTTGCTATGTCCGCCTGACCGAAACGGGAAACTATTTCTCGAATGAACCAGTATCTGTGGTTTCAAATGCCGTTATAAAAGTAGATGACGGAACGGATACCGTACTTTTGCACGAAGATTTTGACAAGGCAGGAATGTATCTTTTTCCAGAAGGCTTTAACGGCCGGCCTGAGCAGAACTACACCCTTGATGTGCAACTACCAGAAGCCATTGGGGGATATACCGAGTACAGGGCGAACGCCTACATGCCTGCCATGACATTTCATATTGATTCGATAGCCCTGGAGTTAAATACATCTTTCGATTTCTGGATGCTCACACTGTACGCCCCTAACCCACCGGGAAGAAATTTTTATATGCTCCAACAACTGACGAATGACTCCCTGGTTACGGCAAAAATTTCCGAGGTCAATGTATTTGACGATGAATATCTTAACGATGAATATTTTTACGGACTGGCCGTTATGGGGATCGACAAGGAAGATATTCAACCCGGTGACAAAGTTACTTTGGTTGTTTCCCTCATTTCTGAAGATTACTACAATTTTATTTTAGAAGCGCAAACCGAGATGCAACCTCACGACCCCATGTTCAGCGGCCCTCCGGCGAATGTGCGATCAAATGTTGACAATGGCGCTGTAGGATACTTTGCAGCATTTGCTTCCACATCTGCCAGCACTTATTTAAAAGCAAAATAATCCGGATCAAGGGCAATACTTCAAATGCCAGCCACAGGATCATCCTTGCTAAGCCTCGCTATATGAAGATGAGAAACAGATAGACAAAATTAAAACTGAAACCGAACCGTTCCATTCGGATACCAGCCCATATTAAAGTCTTTCACGATCTCGCCCGTTACAACGTCAATACGGTACATGTAGATGTAGGTGTAATTGGCCCGGTATTGCACATCTATTAAAAAAGCAACATTGAATTTGCGTTCGTTACGGCGCAGCCCCACCCTGAAACTGGTACGGAAATAATCATCAAACCTCGGAACATAAGCATTTTCCCAGTCAAAAACCGGATAACCTGCTGCTACTGTGCCTTCCTGATTATATGGTAAATACGGTCTTCCTCCTGCCCAGGTCATGCGCAAACCCAGAACCAGCGCTCTGTTTTTCATCTTACCAAACGGCCATTCGTAACCACCTACAGCATTGATAATGAAATTACTGTTGAATGAGGTGTTGCGTTCAATACCGTCGTAGCCCTTGTATTTCGATTCAAACAACGACGCTGTTACCAGGAAAAAATAATTCCTGCTCATAAACTTTTCCAGTGTTAGTTCAAGACCGTAATTGGTTCCGTTACCCAGGTTCACCAGACTGTCCATGCGATCCACAAAATAGGCCGTTCCCTCGTTCAGGATCGAATACTGCGGAATACTTTCCTTGACAGGTATATCGTACAAATGCTGGTAATAGGTTTCAGCTTTAAACCGTAAAAATTCATTGATCGAATAATCGTATCCCAGCACCACCTGCATGTTTTTGGAAAAATTCATCTGTTTGTTCGTGAGCGTATACCCTCCTTCAGGTAGTGGTGTCTGGACAAAATACATCACCCGTGCCTGTGTCTGGCTTTGCAGACCGGCGCCAAGGTTCAGAGCATGTTGCTGACTGACCTGCCATTTTAACCCTGCCCTAGGTTCCAGCATCTGGTGGCTATTCAGAGTAAAAAACTGGTAGTGCAGCCCAACGTACGATGAAAGTGCATTATTGAACTGATGCAGCCATTCGGTAAAAGCACTGGCAAGCGAAAATTGTGTTTTTGTTCCGGTCTGTTGCCTGTAGGCATTTTTAAAATAGATACTGTCCGAATAATTCACGTCGTATAGCTCCCAGCTGGCACCTGCTTCCAGGGTATTTGCAGCATTAAACTTTTTGGTAACATGCGTTGACAAAGCCCAGGTCATTTCTGAAGAGCGCTCACCGTTTTTCAGGAACAGCTCTTTGTTGATTACGCTGAATGTATCGATTTGCGTTTCTACATGGTTACCCACAACCGACAACCTGGTCTGCATGCTCGTGCTCTCATTAAAAAAATAGTGATGTGCCAGTCCTGCTGCCATCATAGCACTTTTCGAACGCAAATCTTCACCATGTGTCTGAAACGTCCAGTTTTCCACATATTTATCCGAATCCATCTTGCTGATACTGCTGTTTCCTCCTATTCCGAATAAGGTAAACACACCTGCTTTTTTGGTAGGGAAATTCAGGTTGAACGATAAATCCTGATAACGGGCACTTTCTTTCAGTTTTACCCCCATTTTTTCGATGATGTCAGTTAACGAGTATCGGTAAGCTGCCACGTAGGTGGCTCCCGTTTTTCTCGAAAAAGGCCCTTCCAGCCCGAACTCCAGCCCGTTAAATCCCATCTGTGCCCAGAATTCATGTTTTTCGGAGTTTCCGGTACGCAGTTTCAGGTCAAACACACCCGACAAGGCGTTACCGTATTCAGCCGGGAAAGCTCCCGTCAGGAAGTCTGAATTTGCCAGAAGGTTTGTGTTCAGCATCGTCACCGGGCCACCGGTAGTTCCTTCAGCACCAAAATGGTTTGGATTGGTAATTTTAATACCGTTCAGCCGATACTGCACACCGATGGGTGAATTACCGCGGATGATGATATCGTTCCGGTTGTCGCGCGAGGTCAGCACACCGGCAAAGTTAGCGGCCATACGTGCCGGATCACCATAGCTACCGGCATATTTATTGGTTTCTTCAATAGAAAACGACCGGGCACTGATAAGGGCCATCGGGTTGATGGGTTCAGCTTTGTTGTAGTCGGCTACGATCTCCACTTCGCTCATAGTTTCTACCAGCTCTTTCAGTTCAATAGCCAGCACCAGTTCTTTTCCTGTACTCACATACAGATCCGACAGTACTACCGCCTGGTAACCTGTGTAACTTACCTTCAGGCTTTGCCTGCCAACAGGCACACCTGTCAGTACAAACTCACCATCTTCATCTGTTGAGGTACCCTTGGGAGGATCTGTATTCAATAAAATGATATTGGCTTTGGGCAGACCGTAACGGGCATCTTTATCAATTACTTTCCCCCTGATGGTTTGTGTGAAATCTTCCTGGGAATGAAGCTTTGGAGCTAATAAGACAGCTGCAAAAAACACAAAAAAGAAGCAGTGTGTGGAAAAACCCAGCGGAATATTTTTTCTGAACAGCACCATGAATATCACGCAAAGTTAATCATTACCTTTTATGCTATCAGTTCTTCTACTTCTTCCCTGCCGACACGTTTCCACTGCGGGTTTACAAAACGCTCTCCGTCTCTGTCAAACTCTACTATATCAAATGTTTCGGCATAAAATTCCAAACGGGAATGGATATCCGGATTGTGTTCAATGAAGATCAATTCTTCAGCTTTAATACCAAGCTCATTACAAATTGTGGTTGCCAGTTGCGGCGACCAGCGTGAAATGGAAGTCCCAGGATTTTCCTCGTAAAGGTTGGTAGCGATAACAATGGTTTTACCGGGTCTCTGTATAACTTTTAATCCGCAAAGGCTGGGAATATCCCATTTGCCTTTAAAATGATAAATCTGATCTATATAATTTTTTTTACCGGTTTCCATCTCAGCTATCTGTCAACAACCCTTCCGAAACTGGATTCCATCAGGTCAACACGTGGTTTTCGATAGGTACCTGCGGCTATTTCCCGTTCCACTACTTTCATCATCAGCCGGAACATTTTCTGTTCCTGCGTCTCAGTATCATAGAAACTCTCCCAGGCATATTCATACAGTTCCTGCAAACGTTCGGGTGACATATGACGTGGTTTGTACACTGCACGGTCAGCCGTATAGTGGTTCCAGTCATGGTCAAAAATCCGGCCTTCTTTCAACATATCGTCATACGCTTTGGTTTCGGGGAATGGTGTCAGTATGGTAAATTCGGCCAGGTCAAGGTTGATCTCTCCCAAAAAGTCAAGCAAACGCATAATGTCATCTTCCGTCTGATTATCCATCCCAAGTAAAATTGTTCCTTCAACGCTGATACCATAATCGTGGTAACGCTTGACTCGTTCTTTAATGTAATCAGACGTATCAAACACAGCCTGGTACACATACCACGAACCTGCCTGTGCTGCCAGGTCAAGCACATCCGGATCATCGCTGATGGTATGGCTGCACCAGTTTTTCTTAAAAGGTATCATCGTCCGAAATAGCTCCTTCGTCCATTCTTTATCCTGTGCCAGCGTATTATCCACCACGAACAGCCTGTTGTTGTCGATGGTATCCAGTTCTTCAGCAATCCGGTCGAACGGACGAGCTCTGAACCGTCGTCCTCCGAGGAACGAAACAGCACACGGGTAACAGTTGAACTTACATCCCCTCGAAGCGTGAAAAAGATCCACCATCTGCACTCCTTTGTGGTAATAAAGATCCCGATTATAAAGATCGCGCCTTGCCGGACCAATTAGTTCTGTGTCAGGTTGCTGATTCATAAAATTATACAGCTTTTTCATCCCGCCCCGGGCAAAATCGTCCAGCACTTCTTCCATATGCCCCTCGGCTTCGCCCATAAACACACTGTCGGCATGGAGCATAGTTTCTTCGGCATGGAGCATAGTTGAGATGCCTCCAAATAAAACTTTGATACCCCGGGAACGATACGTATCAGCAATTTCCCAGCCGCGCTTCACCTGTGAAGTCAACATCATCGAGATACAGACAAGGTCCACCGGATCGTCGTAGCTAAACGATTGCATGTTCTCATCCACAAAATCTACTTCCACATAATCGGGTAGCGCTGCGGCAAAAACAACAGGGCCGTGGGGTGGCAGATTAAATTCTGTTTGGCCGTCTAGTTTTTTCCACCTCGGATATATTAGTTTTATCTTCAATTCTCCTCCTTCTTTCTTTTATCTTGGTTAAGCCTGGTAATTATAGTAAATAAAATGTTTCCCAAGCGTTTTTTTAATGATTTCTTTGTCGTCCTGCTTCAACGTGTATCTGTTTTTTTGGTATGATTTTGTTTCGGCCAGCTTATCTTTCAGTTTTTGCCCAAAATCAGGAGCCGGTACCATGTCCAGCTTTTGATAAATTTTCTTTATTGTTGCTTCCGGATTACTTTCCAGTTCATCGAAACTAACTTCAATTTTGGCATGCTCAGGAATATCTTTCAGATGCTTTCGGACATAATCCAACAGTTTGCTCATCATTTTCGACACCTCCTCTACACCAAATTTCGACGACCTGTTTTTCAGCTTGTTTTCGTTGCCTACAACATGCCACATATGGATGGTGGAGGGCACTACATCATAAGGATGCCGGTGAATATGAATAAATCTGGCATTCGGGAACATCTCAAACAGCAAGGGCAACCGCATGGAATGGAATGGGTTTTTCAACAGGACTCTTTTCCCCCCGATAAAACTCAGCCGGTGGCAGAAACTGTAAAACAATTTTTTCCATTTTTCAATATTTTCAGGGTAATAGTCACTATAATTCCTTAAGAAATAATTATCGTCTTTCGGAAACAGCATTTTTTCGAGTGGTGAGTCCGTTATCAGTTTAATCAGTGCGTATTCATCCTCCTGGGGTTCATAAAAACCGAGTTTTACGTTGTCCATCGGCCGGGTAGGCTGCATCAGTTTCGTCATTACCGGTTTATAGTATTTTTCGGATACCAGGAAACTATCAACAGCCGAAACCTGAAATACGTTCGGCGTTACCAGCTTATTGTCCAGCGACATCAGCTGATGCAGAAAAGTACTTCCTGTCCGCCAATGACCGATGATAAAAACGGGATCTTCCGTCATGGTGTAATCCCTGAGTTTTGATCCCATTTTACTTTTTTCCATCCGCTTTAAAAAAGAAGCGAACAGCGATCCCTGCAACAAAAAAAGTACTCTTGCTAAATATTTCGGGTGAAGCGAAAAACCATTCCGGGTTAAAAGCCGCATAAGATTTCCTGATGATATGCCCGCCAACAGATAAGATTGCTTCATCAAGCCTTTACTTAGAACTTATTACGAACTTTTTTCTTTGACGATGAAAGCTGCGAGTGTATCAACTGACTCGAGCACGTCGCGGGCAAGGTTCTGGTCGCCTATACGGACATTAAAGTGACCTTGTATCCGCATAATGATATCAATGGCATCCACCGAATCAAGGCCAAAAGCATTGCCCGGGGCAAACAGCGGGGCGCTGTCGTCTATCTCATCCGGGTTGATCTTTTTTATATTGAGGGCGTCAATAATGACTTCCTTAACTTCTCTTTTGATTCTCTGCAAATCCGCCTCAGTTACCATATTTTGCTTCGTCATACTACTTTACCATTTTGTAGAGTTCGGTAAAAAATTCCTGCTCTTTATCGGCCATCATGTAAATCATCTGGCTCAATTCATCCAACCGACTCTCTCCCAAATCCCTGTTTTTACCAATTCTGGCTGCAAAATAAGAAATATTTCGCCAGTCGTCGCCGATTGCCATCATCCTTTTCGACATTCCTTCGAGTTGTGCATCGTTGATCTTTTGTGCTGCCTGCTGTAAAAACGTAGCATATAAAAACCTGAATCCGGCACCACCCGTTCCCTGGTCTTCTAGGAACACATTGATTTTCATTATCTCGTGCGAGAGGTGATCTATATCCCGAGCCAGGTCGGGCCAGCCGGTTACCTTTTTGGCGAATTTCCTTATGCCTTTCACGCCAACAAAAGGTACGGGTAGTTTGATCATATCATGTGCTGCTTTTTTTATTCCCTTCCTTATGGCTTTTTCGAAATCAATATTTTCAGGTATGGAAACAGGATAAAACAAAAAACCCTTTGGCGCCATGTTTCCTCCAACAAACCGCGCTTTATGCAATAGTTCTGTCCTTAACTCTGCTTTTTCTTTATAATAGCTATCGCTGATCAGGTAACTTTTTTCATTCTTACCAATAACATTGATAAAATGCACGTTCATGTGTGTTCGCAGATACTCAGGCATATACTCCATGTAGTAAAAATCAACCTGCGTAGCAACGGGGCGACCTTCGGCTAGTAAGCTATCCAGTTCTTCAATACCTTTTTCCTGGCTCCTGAAACTCCTGGTATAGAAATTTACGCCCAGCCGCTTGATAATATTTTTGCGAATCGACCCTGGTTTATTCCTTACGATGAACATTGGAAAAGAAAAAACGGACGATTCAAAATAACCAAAAAATATTCCGCTTGCTATCCCAAAAATCATCGGCTCGGTAATTTCCAGCCCTCCGTGATTTAACAAGGCCGTTACCGTTCCCGACTCGCAGTGGGCCGCCATTTTATGCTCAAAATCAATTTCCTTCATACTTTCTGTCTGCTATAGCCTTGTTTAGTTACACTGTTTCAATTTTTGATACGGAAATATACGGATTACTTGTTGCTTTTTGATAAGTGATCTTCAATTTATGCTGATCTTTCTCTTTAATAACCGTAAAATGCAAAAGGTTACTCACAGGTATATCAAACACGTCGGCATACCGTCTCAGCATTCTGAGGTTCATCTTCTCAAAAGCCTTCATTTTCAGATGCCTTCTGAGCTTCCATTTTGAAATACCCACCCGCGAAGCCAGGTCGCCTTCACCCATTTCCAGCATGATCATATAATAATACACCGGGCTGATCTCTCCTTTGTCCAGCTTTTCTTTCAGCTCGGCATCCCATTTTCTCACCTTATCAAAATAATCATCCAGGTAATTCTTCGAAAGAAAAGATGCCGTTTCAAGGCGGCCATATGTCCCGTCTTCCTTTTCAACATACAAAACCAACGGATGCACATCGTGATTTATCTGCGCTTCTTTTTCTTTCATGACCGTATAAATTATTGTGCCCAAAAATATTAAAAATTGACTAATGAAATGTTTGATCTTTATACGAATAATAATTTTCCTCATCTTTGCTCACCACAATCATGAAAATACTATTAATCAACCCGCCACGGTCGCCTGAAAATATGATTCTTGCCTCTGCCCCTGCAGAAGCCCGGTATTTTATTCATAAAAAACTCATCGGGCCTCCCCTTGGATTACTCACTATTGCCGAAGCCGTAAAAGATTTTGACGTGGAAGTTTTTGATACAAAAGGTGAATACGATTTGATTCCCGATGCCCCTCCACTCAACCAGATGATACAGGAAGTGCTGGAAAAGACCAACCCTGATATTGTTGGCACAACGGCCATTACTTCCGAGATGTATTATGCACTGGAAATTCTGCGTGCTGCTAAAAAATTCAACCCAAACATCGTAACCGTTGTCGGAGGTGTGCATACCACTCTGCTACCGTACGAATTTGATGACCCCGATGTGGATGTTATTTGTCCGGGACAGGCATCTTTTACCTTCAGGGAAGTTGTTGAAGCCCTGGAAGCAAAAAAACCGGTTAAAAAGGTCAAAGGAATTTTTGTCAGAGAAAACGGAAAACTTGTACCAACGGGGCCGCCTCCTTTGTATTTTGATGCCGCCGACAAACACTTTCTGATGCCCGACCGCAACCATCTGGAACGGTGGCGCTCTACCTATGTTGTGGGTGGCAGGCCGGAACCAGTCACCTACCTGTTCACTTCACTGGGATGTCCGTATAGCTGCACGTTCTGCTCTATCTGGAAGGAACACAAGGGCGGCTATTTTCAAAGACAAGTGGAAAGTGTCATTGAGGAATTGAAACTGATTGATTACAAAATCGTTCGTTTTGCTGATGCCAACACCATTGTCAATATTAAATTTATTGACAGGCTTTTCGACCGAATTGCAGAAGAAGGCATTCAGAAAGAATATATTATGGACATCAGGGCCGACACGGCTGCCAGTCATCCCCAGTTGATTGAAAAACTGGCCAAAGGAGGCCTGAAAGTGGTGATCACCGGTTTCGAGTCGTTCCGCGATGAAGAACTTAAATTTTACAATAAAAAATCGGAAGCGGCCACCATCAAAAAAGCCATTGACGTTTTCCATGCCAACGACATATTGTTACGAGGGAACTATGTGGTCCCTCCTGATTATGATGAAGATGATTTTAAAGCGCTGGCGGAATATGCCAATTCGCACAAGGTAACCTATGCCGGTTATACCATTCTGACGCCAATGCCCGGCACCGTCTATTACGAGCAGGTGAAAGACCGCATCATTGATCACGATTACCTCAAATATAATTTCTTCAACAGTGTGATGAAGACGAAGCTGCCTACGGAACAGTTTTACGAGAACATGGGCAGGCTATGGCTGATCAAGAAAGGAACGGATGTGATTTGAGGGAGACGGAGCGATGGAGACGAGGGGTTTATATTATTACCGCAAACCCGATTCCACCGCATACAACGGCAGGTTTACCATCCAGCTTTCTTCCCGGTAATCCGACATGGAAATACGTACAGGTTTGGTATGCGGATATTTTTTAATAAACGATTTAAGGCTTTTGGCTTTTAAATTTTCTTCCGCCTTTACTTCAATGGGGATGATATCTTCTTCATCCTGAACAATAAAATCAATTTCGCCGGACGATCTTTCGGCAGACCAATAATAAATATCCGATGCATACTTCAACCTTAATTGCTGAAGAACATATTGTTCGGTCAAAGCACCTTTAAACTCTTCAAAGATTCTGTTTCCTTCTATTAATGTTTTGGCACTCAACTCACTCATGGCACCCAACAATCCAACATCAAAAATAAAAAGCTTGAAAACGTTAAAATCTTCATAAGCTTTAAGCGGCATACCCGGTTTCTTTATTCTGTGTACTTTATAAAGCACACCACTGTTGCACAGCCAATTTAACGCCAATTCAAAATCTTTGGCGCGGGTACCTTTGCGTATGGCACCATAAATAAACTTTTTATTTTCTTTTGCCAGTTGGGCAGGCACCGAATTCCAAAGCATATTGATTCGAGGAATGACGGATACAGGCGCATGTTTTGAAAAATCCTGTTCATAACCCCTTAAAATACTTTTCTGGATAGTTCTGATCCTGTTAAAGTCATTGGATGCCTTATATTCCAAAACTGCTTCGGGCATTCCGCCGGTGAAATAATAGTGTTTTAACAAATTAACGAACCGCTCTTTAAATGCCTTTATCAAATCCCATTCCCTGTTGTATAACAGTCCGGCAAGCTTTGACTGCCCGATGGCTTCCAGAAATTCGGTAAACCCCATCGGCTGCAAATCCATGAAGTCAACTTTCCCGACAGGGAAGGATGTCTGCTGATGTAAGGCAACACCCAACAATGAACCGGCTGCCATCACATGATATTGAGGTGCTTCTTCGTAAAAGTATTTAAGCACCGTAACACCGCGTTCGGCCTCCTGTATTTCATCTAAAATAATCAATGTGTTGTTTTTTTCGATTTTTACGCCGGTTTCTATTTCAAAAGCTGTTATGATTCGTTGAATATCGAAATCAGCACTAAAAACACGTTTTAAAGACAGGGCGCTTTCAAAGTTAATATAGGCCACATTCCGGTAATGAATTCGGCCGAACTCTTTCATCAACCAGGTTTTTCCGACCTGGCGCACACCTCTGATGATTAGCGGTTTACGGTCTTTGCTCTTTTTCCACTTTTCCAAATAGTTAATGGCATTTCTTTTCATATTTTCCACTTTTTCGGACGTATTTATGTGCAAATATACACTTTTTCGGACGTATTTATGTGTTTTCTTACATTTTTTCGGACGTTTAAGTGTATAATCTTTATCATCATCTGCATGTCCGCCCGCAGTTGGCGCACATAGCATTATATTTATTCAATATAGAAATATAAATGTTTAAAGGTTCATATATAACTCTCTTGGAAAACCACAGTATTTGGTATTTTTACGGCTTATTTGACACAGGCTTAAAAGATGAGCGGGAAGCACGACAAAATATTTGTTACCGGCATGGGGATTATTTCCTCACTGGGAACAGGTGTAGCCGGACAACTGAAAAAACTTACGGCAAAAGAAACAGGCATAGGCCCTATCCGGAACCTGAAAACCAGGCTTTCCGGAAAACTGACGGCAGGAGAAATTCCGTTTACCTACAGGGAACTGGCCGGGCTGGCCGGAGTTAAAGACACCAAAGGGATCAGCCGGGGTGCTTTATTAGGTGTTATAGCCGCCCGCGAAGCCATGAAAGATGCCGTTTTCAATGACCCGCAGGTCAGGACAGGCATTATTTCAGGCACCACGGCCGAGGCCATGACAAACATTGAACGTTACCTGAAAGACTTTCTGGAGAACGACAGCAAAAATGAATACATCGAATCGCAGGACTGGGGATTCAGCACAGAAGTCATTGCCCGTGAGCTTAGCATTCACGGGTATATGAGCACCATCAACACAGCCTGTTCCTCGGCGGCCAATGCCATCATGACCGGCGCCCGGATGATCAGGCACGGCCTGCTCGACAGGGTTTTGGTGGGTGGAACGGATGCCTTATCGAAAGTGATGCTGAACGGTTTTCATGCACTGATGATCGTTGATCCGGAGGTATGCAAGCCGTTCGACCGGGACAGGCAGGGACTTAACATTGGCGAAGGAGCTGCTTTTCTGGTTATAGAATCGGAAAGAACAGCACGGAAAGAAAAAATCCTCTGTGAACTGAGCGGCTACGGAAATTCCAACGAAGCCTACCATCTTACTGCCCTTTCTCCTGACGGCGAGGGAACAGCTATGGCCATGAACAATGCACTTGAAGAAAGTGGTCTGAAACCTGAAGATATTGATTACATTAACGCCCACGGAACAGGCAGCCTGAACAGCGACCTTTCGGAAGCACTGGGACTGGAGAAGGTTTTCGGCAAGAACCCGCCACCATTCAGCTCCACCAAACCTTTTACGGGCCACACACTGGGAAGTGCCGGTGCCCTGGAGGCTGTTTTTTCGATCCTGACCCTGCAAAACAACCTGGTTTTTCCAAATCTTAACTTCAGGCAACCCATGGAAGAAGTTTCTATAAAACCTACGGCCACAAAGATAACCGGCAGGAAAATAAATCATGTCTTGTCCAACTCATTCGGGTTTGGCGGCAATAATACTTCACTCGTTTTTTCAAAAGTACAGCCATGATTTACATCAACGGAACCGCCGCCATATCACCCCAGCCAACTTTAAACGGAAATGTACTTCTTGCAGAGATAAAAGAACAACAGACCAATATGCTGCAATGCATTGAACCGGACTATGGTTTATTTTTTCGCCCGAATGCTTTGCGCCGGGTAAGCCGTATTCTGAAACTGGGCTGGGCCGGAGCCAAATTATGCCTGGACGATGCCGGGATCAACGTTCCCGGGTCCATTTGCCTGGGCACGGGTAAAGGCTGTTTTAAGAGCACGGAAACATTCCTATTGTCTGTGGATAAAAACAAAGAACAATTTGTCCCCCCCTCTCCGTTTATCCAGTCGGCACACAGCTCCATTGCTGCACAAATTGCCATTCAAACCGGCTGCCAGAATTATAATATGACCTACGCACATCGTGCTTTTTCTTTCGAGAGTGCCCTGTTGGATGCCATGATGTTG
The DNA here is from genome assembly GCA_003648625.1 of Bacteroidota bacterium. Taxonomy (GTDB): domain Bacteria; phylum Bacteroidota; class Bacteroidia; order Bacteroidales; family F082; genus UBA4459. The sequence continues at coordinate 5,098 of QMPO01000002.1, read as the reverse complement.
TTGAAAGAAGGGAAATACGCCAACGTATTATTAGGCGGTGTGGATGAAATTGAAGAGATACAATTCAGAACTTTTGAACGGATCGGCCATTATAAAAAACCGGGCGTGAGCAACTTACAACTTTTAAATGACAACTCGCAAGGAACCATTGCCGGTGAAGGAAGTACTTTTTTCCTGCTGGAAAAACAACGCAGCACCCATGCTTATGCTGGTATCAGGGCAGTACATACGTTTTCCAATCCTTTCGACACTAATATGATCAGACTGGAGATCAATAGTTTTCTAAAAAAGGAAGACCTCACAACAGAAGACATAGATTTGGTGCTACTGGGCCTGAACGGATATCCAAAGTTTGATAATGTTTACTACGAACTTTCGAAAACAATCTTCTTAGAGAACAAACAGGCATATTACAAACACCTTTGCGGCGAATACCATACATCTTCAGCCTTCGCCTTATGGCTTGCCACCAATATACTCCGCAAACAAGTGGTTCCGGAGTCCATCCGACTAAATGGCAAACCTGTGAGCGAATTGAAAAACATTCTAATTTACAATCATTACCGGAATGTAAATCACAGTTTATTACTTGTAAGCAATTCTGACCGGCCGGAAGACACTTCTGTTTCGAAATAAAAAATAACTTTACGGATTCAATCAGCAAAGTATGAACAGGCAACCTTCAGTTAGTATAATTCCGCCGGTCTGGTTTGTTTCCATTATCAACCGGTTCCGGTTTTTTTTGAAGAAATTATATTACCGGTTCACGCCTGCCGGTATGGCTGTATTTGAAAAATCACAGGGATTCTGGCTGTCTAAAGCACTTGGTGTAGCCTGCGAACTTAACCTAGCGGAAATTATCGGTGATAAAGAGATGGACGTGCAGGAGATTGCCCGGAAGGCAAATGCTGCCCCTCAAGCTTTGTACAGGTTGATGCGTGCACTGGCCGGAGAATGTGTTTTTAAAGAAACAAAATCCGGTTTTTTTAAAAATACCAAACTTTCTTATGCCCTTCGCGAAGCTCCGGGCAATCCAAAATACATGATCCTGCACCAGCTGAATGACATGAACTGGACACTGGTAAACGAATTAAAAAGCAGTGTTGTAACCGGGAAAAGCTCAGCATTTAAAGTTTTTGGAACGGATGCTTTCTCTCACCTGGAAAATTCTCCCGAAAAAAATGAATTGTACAACAAAGCCATGACTGCTACCATTGGCTTATTGAGTAATGCCGTGGTCTCTGCATATTCATTTAAAGGAATTGATACGCTGGCCGATATCGGCGGAGGCGAAGGCTCTTTTCTTTTTAAATTGATGGAGAAAAACCCTGGTCTTAAAGGAATTCTATTCGACCTTTCACACGTGGTAGCTACTGCAGGGAAAATAGCCGGGGAATACGGTGTAAAAGACCGGGTGGAAATTATTCCGGGTAACTTTTTCGACATGGACATCCCTGTTGCCGATGCTTATCTTCTAAAAAACATTTTGCACATCTTTGATGATGAAACCTGTGTGTTGTTACTAAAAAGAATTGGCCAGATCATTCCGGAGGAAGGAAAAATTCTGATCCTTGAGACTGTTATCCGGCCGGATAACAAGCCACATTTCGGTAAAATGTTCGACCTGGAGATGCTTCTCGGAACAGAAAGAGGTAAAGAGAGAACCGAAGAAGAATTCAGACAACTATTTAAAGAGGCCGGTTTTAAATTGACAAGGGTAGTTAAAACCGTATCGCCTTTCAGTGTAGTTGAAGGAAGAAAGATTTAATATTTCCTGAAAACCAGCGTAGCATTATGCCCGCCAAAGGCAAAGGAGTTAGACAAAGCCACCCTCAGTTCTTCCTTCCTTCCGGTGTTAGGGACATAATCAAGATCCAGATCAGGATCAGGCTGATCAAGGTTGATGGTTGGTGTAAGGAAATTGTTTTGAATGCTAATAACAGTAACAATTCCTTCAATTACCCCGGCAGCTCCCACCGTATGGCCGATCATGGATTTCTGGGAAGAAACGGGAACATCGTATGCCTTTTTGCCAAACACTCTTTTGACAGCCATGGTTTCATACAGATCATTCAGGGTAGTTCCTGTTCCATGTGCGCTTATATAATCAACTTCCGATTTATCAATACCTGAATCCGCCAGGGCCTTCTCCATTGTTTCGGCCATCCCTTCACCATCTTTTTTGGGTGCCATAATATTATATCCTTCTGTTGTCAACCCATAACCTGCAAGTTCACCGTAAATTTTTGCCTTCCTTTTTTTGGCTGAGGTTTCCGATTCCAGGATCATAATCCCGGCACCTTCACCGATAACGAAGCCATCACGATCTTCTGAAAAAGGTTTACTTGCTTTCTCCGGCCCATCGTTTTGTGTTGAAAGGGCGTACAGAAGGTTAAATCCGGCAATTTCTTCCGGATTGATCGTGGAATCAGCTCCTCCTGTAATCACCATATCCGCCTTCCCACTTTTAATAAGGTCGTAGCCCAAAGCAATAGCATAAGCCGAAGAAGAACAGGCTGTGGCTACCGTATAACTGGGACCCGTCAAACCATATTGCATGGAAATCCAGGCCGACATCGCGTTGTTCATCCCCTTAAGAATTGAGTTCCTTGTTGGCTCTTTTCCTTCCACACTTGAATTGCCCGCATTTACAACACCCAGGATTACGGCTACCCGGCTTTTATCCATTGATTCAAAATCGATCCCCTCCTGCTCCACAGCACCTTTGGCGCACACATAACACATACGCGTAACGCGTGTCATCTGGTGTGCCTGGCGCTTCTTCACCTTTCCGGAAGCATATTCATCGAAAGAAGCAGGCAACTGGGCAGCTATTTGAGTTTCCAGATCAGAAGGATCAAATAAGGTAATACGACGAACACCGCTTTTCCCCTGCACCATGTTTTCCCAGTTTTCCTTTGCGCTCAATCCCAGTGCCGAAACAATGTTCATTCCGGTGATTACCACTTTATTATTACTGGCCATATTTGTTGAAAAATTTAAAACGCAAAGAAACTAATAATTTCAGTATTACACCGCCATGAAGCGGAGTTTTAAACCTGACCCGTGTGCGCTTGTTATTGCTTAACAAAAACAGAGAAGAATACTTCGTCATCGTAGAAAACCCGCAATGAATACACCCCTCTTTTCAGCTTGCTGATATCCAGTGTGCGCGAGTTCATAGTTTTGGCCGTAACCACTCTGCCGGTAACATCTACAACCTGAAGAAAATAGGACAAGACCTTTACATCAAGATGAATAAAACTGCCGGCAGGATTCGGATAAACCTTTAAGCTGTTCATAACCTCATTATCGTTTACGGAGGATATATTCTCAAACATCCGGCTGATGCTGAAATCAACTGCAGGGTTTAAATATGCAGCCGTATAAAAATCTTCGCGAACAGCAACCCTGAACAAATCCATTTCCGGGGCATACGTCATAAATTGATAATTAAACGACAGGCTGGAATAGTCCCTCATCAGCTCCCTGTTCGATGCAAGGCTTATGGACGTTCCGTTTCCTATGTTTTCTCGTATTCCATTATATCTGCTGCAAAAATTCATACTGTTGTTGCGGGCTATCTGGTTATTAGCAGTATATAAATTATCCCCGGGTATACTGTCAGGATATGCATTTGTTCTGAATGTAATGTAAGGAGTGGCAGGGGCAATCTCAGCAACCATAGCAATCAGGCTGTCATAAACTTCCGTTGACCTTGCCAGCACGCTGATGATGTAACCATCCGCATACCCTTCTTCCTGCTGATCGATGCAATAAGCAACGTCCAGCACATTGTTAGCTCCGTCCTGGTTCGGGTCTTTCTGTTCTAACGATTTACGTAAAGTAAACCAGACGGGCTCGTATTGCGCACTTTGAATGCCCATGTCAAAATTATCTGCCATCATATGCTGAAATACGCCCACATTGGCATTAAAACCTGATAAAACAGAGATCATGCCGGCAAAGCCGATTTCGGCCCAGGGTTGCTCGTTTGTTTCGGCAGGAATATGGATGACCATCGCCTGAGTCCGAATTAAAACTTCGTCCACAACCCAGTCTAAATGCCGTGTAAGAACCGACTTACCATCCAGGTCAGTTCCTGCGGTTGCATCGCCCCAACTCATCAGGCTGGAACATTCTATTCCTTCCATTGTCTGAAAAATACCGCTGATATCCAGCATTGAATTTGCCAGCAGAATATCTGTATAATCCAGATTCAGAGGGTTGTTCTGTACAGCGTTCATGCCGTCAATCATTCCTCTCGCCTCAACAATGTACAGGCTGTCGATCTTAAACAAGTCACCTGAAGCAACAATTGCTTTTATATAATTATAGGCTACCTCCGTTCCAAATCCCGGCATGATATAGTTCTGTATGATATCTGTAATACGGTCGGCAAGCAGCTCCCCCTGGGCAAACCCACGCTCGTAGTGGGTTCCTGACACTTTTATTACTATCAGGTTATTGGTATCTGCATAAATGATTCCATGACCGGACTGGGCCGTGGCAACGCCACCAAATAAAAACAGTATCGCAAACACAGAGGTATAAGCAAATTCTTTCATAACAGGTTTTATTGAAAAACTAATTTATTGAGGTATCTATGGTCAAAAGTAAAAAAATATTACCACGCTATTCCCTACGCATAAATACGGTAAGGCATTTGTCAGGATTTATATCCGTTTTCCATAGCCAGGTCAAACGGGCTTTGTTCGACCGCCATATATTCTTTCACCAGAAACTCCAGTTCTTTCCTACTGCAAATTTTTCGCTGCAGTATATCAAAAACACCATCCAGATACCAGTGGATGATCTGCTGGAGTATTTTCTCCCGCTTTGTTGATACTCCAGGATCTTTGGAGGAAATCTTTTTCACCGGATAATCATAAAACCCGGTTTTAGTCTTTTTACCCAGTTTTCCTTCCTTCACTTTTTGTTCCAGCATTTTTATCATCGGGAGATAAAAATCAGGATCTTTTTCGTATGCCAAATAATTTCTTACCGATTGCAGCATCACATCATTGCCTACATAATCAAAGAACTCGAATATGCCTACCGGGAAAAGATTTTCTTTAACAAGGACATCAATCTCCCG
>QMPO01000001.1 GCA_003648625.1 Bacteroidota bacterium | reverse complement strand
AAACAGAGCCTTTAATGAAGAAGATGGATGGGACAGGGGAACTCTTGCATTGTACGAAATACTTGCACAGGATTTTCTTTACAGCAACCCGATGAATTTGATTGTTTTTACAGACAACCACGACGGGGATCGGTTTTACACTAAAATGCAGGAAGATATCCGTAAGTTCAAATTGGGGATGACATTTGTGATGACCATAAGAGGAATACCACAAATATATTATGGTGGCGAAATCCTGATGACCGGTAACGAACACGATGGCCATGGCTATATCCGGGAAGACTTTCCGGGAGGATGGCCGGGTGATAAAGTGAATGTATTTGAACAAGTGGGGCTGGAACCTGAGCAACTGGATGCTTTTAATTTTACACGAAGACTGCTGAACTGGAGAAAGAATAACAAGGCTGTTCAATCAGGCGAGTTTACCCAATACATTCCTGAAAACGGAGTGTACGTTTATTTCAGGCATACGGATGATGAAGCAGTGATGGTTTTGCTGAACAACACGGAAGAAGAAAGCAAGGTGGATTTATCACGGTTTGCCGAAAATCTGAAAGGTTATACGGCCGGAAGAAGTGTTTTAAGCAGAACCATGTTTGAAAAACTTGATTACATCACTGTGCCGGCAAAATCACCGATGATTGTGGAATTGATGAAATAAAGACCCCGGGTATAATGATGCGCACTACATTTTTATTACTAATCCTCTTCGTATTTATTCATGTGCAAGCTCAGATTGCCTGGCTGGACCCTCCCGACCCGTCACCAACCGACACAGTGACGCTGACGTACAATGCCAATGAAGGAAACAGAGCGTTGGCAGATTACGACGGGACCGTTTATCTGCACACCGGTGTAATCACACAAAAAAGTATTGATGGCGGCGACTGGAAGCATGTTGTAGGAACTTGGGGTAAAGATGACCCCAGGGTAAAGATGACTCCAATTGATAATGGATTGCATCAATTTACGTTTGTTATAAAGGATTTTTATGGTTTAAGTTCTGATGAAATCCCGCAGCAACTGGCGTTTGTATTTCGAAGTGTTGACGGTTCAAAAGTGGGAAAAACAAAAACCAATGAAGATATTTTCCTGAATGTAAACGGGTATAAACCACCTGAAAGGGCACCGGCTAAATATCTGTTCAATCTAAGAAAATATGTATCGCATGAGATAAGTAATAACACCTTATTTGTACACACAGATTATGGTCTGACGCAGGTAATACCTTATACCAATCGCATTGTTGAAGTTAAAAATTTCAGAAGCAATGAACCCGAACAAGATTCTTCAGTGGCGGCTATATTAGTTCCGCATGAAATTGAGTTTGCTTTAAAAGAAGACAGCAATACCCTTAAATTGATTACCGATAGTCTGGAAGTTGTTATGAACAAAACCCCCTTCCGTCTTTCTTTTATTTTTGATGGCGATACTATATTGCAGGAAGAACGCGGGTTTTTTAGCCGGACAGATAACGATGGCCTGCGATTCAGATTGGGTAGTGGTGAAAAGATATACGGATTGGGAGAGCGGGCCAATGCTTTTAATCTTGCAGGAGTGAGGTATAACTTATACAACCGACCCAAATACGGCTATGAGATCGGCGCCCAAAATTTGAATTATTCCATTCCGCTTATTGTTTCATCTAAAAAATACTTATTATTTTTCGATAACCCCCAAAAAGGTTATGCTGATATTGGCGAAACGGAAGCTGGTATTCTGGAGTGGGGCGCTATTGGCGGACTGATGAAATATTTTGTGATTGCCGGAAACGATTATAAAAGTATTACAAAAGACTATGCCGGTTTAACCGGTTACCAGCCGTTACCGCCTCTTTGGGCATTAGGTAACCTGCAATCGCGGATGGCTTACCGTACGCAATATGAAACAGATTCGATTGTAGCCCTGATGTTAAAGAAAGATTTTCCGCTGGATGCAGTGATTCTCGATTTTTACTGGTTTGGCGACAGCATTCTGGGAACTCTCGGAAGGCTCAAATGGTACAAACCTAACTGGCCGGATCCTGAAGGAATGATTAAAAAGTTTAGAAAAGAAGGCGTAAAAACCATTCTTATCACCGAACCATATATTTTAGATTCGCTTAAAAATTTCAGGATAGCAGCAGAGAAGGGAATCCTGGCAACTGACAGCTTCGGGAATCCATACATCAACTACGAATTCTATTTTGGGAATGGCGGGCTGATTGATATGTTCAAACCGGCAGCATGGGAGTGGTTCTGGGCACAGTATAAAAAGCAGATCGAAATAGGAGTGGCCGGCTGGTGGGGCGATTTGGGCGAACCCGAAAGCCATCCTTCAGACATATATCATGTAAATGGCAAAGCGGACGAAGTACACAATATTTACGGACACTACTGGCACAAATTCCTGTATGAAAAATACCGGGAAGAATATCCCAATACAAGACTATTCAATTTAAACAGGGCAGGTTATGCCGGTTCGCAGCGATACGCTGTTTACCCGTGGACTGGCGATGTGTCGCGAAGTTGGGGTGGTTTGCAGGCACAATTGCCCCTGATGCTGCACATGAGCCTGAGTGGATTGCCATTCATCCATTCCGATGCCGGAGGTTTTGCACAAGGCACGAAAGATGAAGAGTTGTACACGCGTTGGCTGCAAATGGCCTGTTTTTCACCCATCCTGCGCCCGCATGGCTCGGATATTCCGTCTGAACCGGTTTATTTTAGTGACACCACGCAGCAGATTGTGCGCGATTTTATAAAACTGCGCTACAGCTTATTGCCTTACATTTATACGCTCACTTACCTGGCAAGTATCGAAGGAGAACCGATAGTAAGGCCCTTATTCTATGAATTCCCCGACGATACCGCAACTTATTCTGTTGGTGACGAATACATGTTCGGAGAAAATTTGCTGGTAGCGCCGGTTCTTGAGCATGGCCAGAAAAAAAGGAAAGTTTATTTACCGGACGGAACGGTATGGTACGACTTCTGGCATCACTTTCGTTACGATGGCGGGCAATGGATCGAGGTTAAGACGGAACCTGAGACAATTCCTGTTTTTGTAAAAGCCGGTTCCTTTATTCCGTTTTCGCAAACCGTTCAAACCACTGATAATTATACAACCGAACAACTCACAATCCGTTATTATCCGGATAATTTAACCTCTTACAACCAAGGGTTTATATACAATGATGATGGTCAAACGTATTTGCCTCATACGGCAGAAACCGGCTATGAAATCTTAAATTTTAGTGTAACGTCTGATAATAATACCTATTCGTTTATATTTGAAAGCCGGAATTATAGCCTCCCATTGGATTTTAGTAAGAGGGAAATAAAGCTGGAAATTATTGGGCAGGACGTAGCTGGTAGCAAAGCAGATATGTTAACGACTCGCTTTGCATGGAAAGTGCATTCAAAGAAAAAGTTGATCGTGAATAAAAACCAAAAACAAGAATAGATCATGAATTATATGAAAAAGAATATAGCGGTCATATTTGCCTGTGTTTTGTTACCGGTTTTTCTGATTTCCTGCGGGTCACAGCAAAAAGAGAATAACACAACTAATGAAAATGATAAAAAGGAGACAGAAATGAAACATGTGGAATGGAGTAAAAATGCGAATATTTACGAGGTAAATATCAGACAATATAGCAACGAGGGTACAATAAATGCTTTCAGGGAACATCTGCCCAGATTGAAGGAAATGGGCGTGGATATTTTGTGGCTTATGCCGGTTCAGCCCATTGGCGGGTTAAACAGAAAAGGTTCACTGGGAAGTTATTATTCGGTAAAGGATTACAAAGCGGTCAATCCTGAATTTGGTACAATGCAGGATTTGAAAGACCTGGTAAAAGAAGCCCACGAAATGGGTATGTATGTTATACTCGACTGGGTAGCTAACCATTCGGCCTGGGATAATATCTGGACTGAGGAGCACCCTGAATACTATGTTAAAAATGATGATGGCACTTTTCACTCGCCTTACGACTGGACAGATGTGATTGAGTTTGACTATGATAATCCGGCCATGCGTGACAGTATGATCAGGGCGTTGAAATTCTGGATTGAAGAAGCAGATGTGGACGGATACCGCTGCGATGTGGCAGGAATGGTGCCTGTCGATTTCTGGAATGATGCAGTAGCTCAGCTGAAACAGATCAAACCGGTATTTATGCTGGCTGAGGATGAAGATAATACGGCACTTCTGGAGCATGCTTTTGACATGAACTATTCGTGGAAATTGCTTCATCTGATGAATGATATTGCGAAAGGCAAAAAGAATGCAAATGACATTTGGGATTATCTGAGTTGGAATGAAAATACCTTTTCCAGGGAAGATTATCGTATGACATTCATCACCAATCATGATGAAAACTCATGGAATGGAACTGTGCAAAAACGTTTGGGCGATGGTGTTGAGGCCTTTGCCGTACTAACATATACCATCCCGGGCATGCCGTTAATATACAGCGGACAAGAAACCGGTAATGATAAAGTGCTCCGGTTTTTTGAAAAAGACACCATCGACTGGAGCAACATCAGATATCAGGATTTTTATACCAAGTTGAACCTGCTGAAGAAGACGAATAAAGCGTTATGGAATGGGACTGAGGGAGGAAATATAGTCAATATAGGCGAAGAAAATAATGAGAATATTCTGGCCTTTTTACGTGAAAAGGATGACAATAAAATAATTTCTATCATTAATTTGAGTGGCGAGCAGACACAGTTTAAGCCGTCTTCCGACCAGGTTTACGGAACCTATACAAATGTTTTTACAGGCGGGAAAATGGAGCTTGTACCTGATATGGTTATGGATATCAGCCCGTGGTCGTATTTTGTACTGACCAACTAGAACCGTTGTTTCAGTTGGTTTAGTGAATTTTCCGTAACTTTGTGCGCACATTTGAACACCCGATTAATGAAGCATCAGGTTACCATTAAAGATATTGCCAGAAAACTCGGAGTCTCCACTTCGACTGTTTCCCGCGCTTTGAAAGACCATCCTGATATCAGTGTGAAAACACGAGAGGCGGTAAAAGAACTGGCAAATATTCTGGGCTATAAACCTAACATGATTGCTTTAAACCTGAAGCATAGCCGGACAAACACCATTGGAGTTTTGGTTCCCGAAGTGGAACACTATTTTTTTTCCAGTGTTTTAAATGGTGTTGAAGAAGTAGCGTATAAGAACAATTTCAGCGTTATGGTTTTTCAGTCAAACGAATCATATATGCGTGAAGTGCTAATCGCACAAAACTTTCTAACGAACCGGGTGGATGGTGTGCTGGCTTCGTTTTCAAAAAACACCCACGATTTTTCTCATTTCAAACAAATTATTGAAAATGAAATTCCTCTGGTGTTTTTCGACCGTGAACGTGGAGAGTTGCACGCCGACAGTGTGATTGTTGACGATTATTCCGGTGCCTATCATGCGGTTTCCCATCTGATTTCAAAAGGAAGCAGGCGGATTGCTTTTTATTCGGCGCCCGAACATCTTGTTCTTGGAAAAAACAGACTGGAAGGATATAAAGCCGCCTTAGAGGATCATGGGATTACCTACAATCCTGAATTGGTTTATTCGTGCGACACATTTGATGAAGCAGAAAAAATATCCCGCAGCATCCTGAAAAAGCACGACAGACCCGATGCCATATTTGCTGTGAATGATCTGACAGCTATCGGAGCAATGAAAGTAGCCAAAAAGCTTGGGTTGCGCGTACCTGATGATATCCGGTTTGTAGGCTTTGAAAACAGCAGGAGTTCGTGGATTTGCGAGCCGGAACTTACCACAGTTGATCAATTTGGATTTGAACTTGGCAAAGAAGCTACCGGATTACTGCTTGCGCGTATAAAACTGAATACATTTGAATATGAGGTAGAACGACGGATGATGAAAACACAGGTTGTTGTTCGGGGAACCACGTGATAAAAGATATATTTATTAAATAAAGAAAAGCAGACCTTCCGGCCTGCTTTTCTGATATAAAAAAGTACCTGTTTTGTTCTAATACCCTGGGTTCTGTATCAGGTTTGGATTTGCCTGGATCTGGCTTTCGGGAATAGGCCATAATGTAACATATGAAGGTGAAACCTCAGGCTTCTCCCAACGTGTATTTAGAAGAACGCCAAACCGGATCATATCAGAACGTCTGAATCCTTCAGCATATAATTCGCGACCACGTTCGGCCAGCAGATTTTCATACGTTAGCTCTGTTAAAGGAGTAGCATTGGCACGAGCTCTTACCTGGTTCACAAGACTAAGTGCCAACCCTATGTCACCGCCCGAGCGCATTAAGGCTTCGGCTTTCATCAGTAAAACATCAGCATATCTGAAAATCGGAAAGTCATTACTTGTATACCTGTCACTGCCTACAATAAACGGGAATTTGGCTACCCTTGTTCCTGCCTGACGTAAACAGTTTGGCTCAAGCATGTTTATCTCAGGAGTCAGGTTCAGCGGCGCACCGTCCGGATCAATAGGTGCCGTCGGGTCGTTAGGATTGAACTGTTCGTAACTGGGGTCTTCTACAGGAGTTCCATCGTCAAAGTATTGAAATCCTGCCAACAGCCCGTTTCTTCTTACGTCTTGTTCCTCAAATGAGTTGTACAAAGATTCCTGAATGGAAAGCCCGTTCCAGCAATTGTCTTCAAATTGATATTTACTCGACAGATTGTAATGAAGTGTAAAAAGATGAACTTCAAAGGCAGGTGCATTTACCTGGTCGAAGGCAATGCCTAAAATATATTCAGGCGAAGTAGTTGCATCTTCTTCAAAATTTGTAAAGAAATTGCCGGTTAAGCTAAAGTTCCCTGTCATAACTGAATCGCAGGCTTTCGATGCTTTCTCCCATTGGGGTACTCCTGTATAAACTTCGGCATTCAGATAAAGTTTTGCCAAAACCATTTGTGCAGCATAATAATTCATTCTGCCAAAATAGGCAAGGCCTGTCTCTTTTGAGAGATGAGGCATTACTTCTTTTAATTCTGCTTCAATAAAATCATACACTTCCTGCCGGGTTTTGGTACTCGGTTTGAAATCGGGAGGTACATTGAAATCTGTTTGAATTGGTACGTTTCCGTAAATATCAACCAGCCAGTAATAATACAAAGCCCGCAAAGCACGTAATTCTGAAACGGCAGGTGTCACGTCTACTTCTTCCAGGGCCTCAAACTGAAATATAAGGCGGTTACATGTGTTAATTCCATAATAAATGATATTCCACCATCTGCTAACATAAGCTTCTGACGGTCGGTATTCTAACCGATGCCAGCGAATCCATTCTCCGCCATCGAACCAGTCGCCGCCTCTTTGGGGAACAACCAGAATGTCAGTTCCCGCATCGAAACCAATACCATACTTATGTCCCATTAGCTGATACAGGTTTGTATAAGCCACACCGAAAGCGTAGATTAAATTATCAGGATTCTCGAAAAACTTGTCTCCGGTAAGCTCCGAATACACAGGTTCCTCAAGTTTAGTACACGATTGCTGGGTGCCCACCACAAGAATCAGTAAGGCAACCAACATTATTTTAAATGAAATTGATAATCTTTTCATGATATATCTTGTTTTTTATAGTCGTTAAAATGATATACTCGCTCCCAATGTGAAGCTTTTGGTTCTGAAATATGTATTCTCTCTGTCGATTCCCGGTGCCAGCGGATTGTTGTTGTTGTACGCATCGCCGTATCTTACTTCGGGAGAAACTCCGGAATAACCTGTGATGGTAAATAAATTCTGCCCTGAAATGTAAATGTTCATATTACTTACATAATTGCTGTTGGGGAAATCAAATCGATATCCCAGCGAAAAGTTGTCAAGCGAGACAAAATCAGCCTTCTCAACATGTACGTTTGAATAAACAGGGCCGTTGGTCGCATCAATAAAATCAAGGGCCTGTGCCATACCGCTCTGGATTCCCATAACTACCGGAACCCCGTAGCGTGCATTGTTTACGTTGAGTAGCGAATGGCCGAATACACCTCTCAGGAAAAAGTTAATGTTGAAATTTCCTATATAAAAAGTATTTCCCCAACCAAGCTCAAAGTCAGGAAGCCCGTTACCTACTGTGTGGTAATCGTCATACTGATCAGGGTTTGTGCCAATTCCATCAATTGTATCTGCTGAAACCTGATACAATAATTTACCGGTTGAGTCGATGCCCACATATATAGGGGCAATAATTTGCCCTATTGGCTGACCTTCTTCAACCAGGATAGTTTGTATGCCCGTAAAGAAAGGAGCTCCTAAATCACCCAGATAGATAGTAGCATCTGAGTCCACAAATTCACTTGTAATTTTAGCCAGTTTGGTATCGAAGTATTTTGAAAAATTGAAATTGGTTGTCCACCCCCATTTTTTATTTTCGAACACTTTCCAGCTTACAGCAAACTCAAGCCCGGCGTTTTTCAACTCCCCCAGGTTGATCCACATCCTGTCAGAAGCGTTGGGCGGAACCGGCACTGTATATTCCAACAGCAGGTCTGAACTTTTACTCTGATAATAATCGATAGATCCGCTGATTTTATAATTTAACATATAAAAGTCTACACCCACATCTATTTCTGCTTTTGTTTCCCATTTAAGGTTTGGGTTAGCATTTCGTACAGGAGCGTATGCCTGAATGTATTCTCCATTGTAGAAGAACATTTCGTTGGTAACATTAAATCGCTCTTGTGATAAATAGGGTTCGGGAGGAAGGTTTCCTGTAACACCATAGCCTCCTCTGAATTTCAACTGGTTTACGAATCCAAGATCTACAAACTTAGCCAGGTCGAAGCCGGCACTGACGGCAGGGAAATTACCCCATTTATTATTTTCACCAAACATTGTTGAGCCGTCTCTCCTGAAGCTACCTGTTAAATATATTCCATCCAAGAAAGTAAATGAAGCTCTTGCGAAGAAGCCGATAAGTGTAGCTCTTTTTTTATAGCTGCTCATTGTTTCTTTATTGGCTTTGTTTACCGATGCAGAGCCTAAGTTGTTATAGGAGAAACCGTCAGATAGAAATCCTTCGCCATAAGCCCAGAATTCATCATCAATAGCTTCCTGCCACGAGTAACCTCCCATAACACTAAATCCTACCTTCTCCCAGCGTTTCTCATAACTACCTATAATCTCAAAAAGTTGGTTAAAGTGATCTTTTGTTTCTTTTCTTGCAAAACCTTTATGGCTTCCTACAGCATAGGGTGTCCAGTAGGCGTTCTTACTCCAATAGGTGCCAAACAATTCGTTGCCCTGCGTAACAGAATAGAAACCACTTAATTTCAATCCTTTAATTGGCTCAAGAGTTGCTTTCAGACTCCCCACAATATTTGATTTCTTACCGTCAAGCGTTCCCTGGTCGATTATAGCACGTGGATTATAAAACGAGAATGCTTCCCTTTGGAAATATCCTCCCCACTCCTGGGAGAAAGAATCTATAGTGTCTGTTGTCGCCATAACCGGTGCCGTGGGATTATACCGGGCTACAAAAGTCATCGCATCACTCTGTGTATAATCTTCTTTCCTCGTTGTTCCCGACAAATTGAAATCGAGAGTAAGCTTGTCATTAAGTCCTTTTTGGGTAAAATTAACCCGCCCGTTCAGTTGCTCATATCCGGTTGATCTTACAACTCCGTTACCTCCTCTGTAGTTGAAAGATATTCTGTAACTGGAATTTTTAGTTGCTCCCTGTGCTGCCAGGTTATATGCCTGCTGGAATCCTTTCTGTGTGATTTCATCCATCCAGTCGGTAGCGTTGTTGTAATTGGTTGCATTTGAAAACTGCAGATACTCGTCTGCCGATAAAACGTCCAGTTTTCTTGCTACCGATTCGGAAGTGAGGGCAGTGTTAAATGTCAGGTTGAAGGTTTTCTTATCACCCTGAACAAACTCTCCTTTTTTAGTGGTAATAATAATTACTCCCGAAGCGGCTTTTGTTCCGTAAATAGCAGCTGCCGAAGCATCTTTTAACACATCAAAAGAAGCAACATCGTCAGGGTCAAGAGAGTTTAATAAATCTGTTGTACCCTGTACTCCGTCAATAATGATCAGTGGTTGTGTGTTCGAACCAAAAGTGGAAAGGCCTCTGATCCTTACGTTGAAGTCCTGGTTAGGATCACCGCCGGGCTTCGATATGGAAACCCCTGCAACCCTTCCTTGTATAAGCTGAATTGGATCGCTGATGTTGCCCTGATTGAAATCTTCCGGTTTCACACGCGCAATGGCACTGGTAACTTCTTTTGTTTTTTGCGTGCCGTAACCCACAATAACCACCTCCTGTAACTCTTCGCCGGGCTGCAAAGCCACATGAATTACATCGGAAGTGATCGGAATGATTTGCGGAGTGTATCCGACATAAGAAAACCGGAGAGCACTCAATGTGTCGGGTACGATCAACTGGTAATTTCCATCGATATCCGTAACGGCGCCCTTCCCCATGTCACTGCCCCATGTTACGTTAACACCAATCAACGTTTCACCGGTTTCGGCATCTGTAACAACTCCTGTAATTGTCTTTTCCTGCGCATACATTTGGGTAATGCCAAAAAGCAGGAATGTCAACAGGAATACTTTAAGAAAACGTATTTTTTTAAGCATAAATGTTGTTTTTTGGTTTCTTAACTTATGATTTTGATTTGATACGAAATTACTAAATTAAATACAAAGATAATACACGTAAGAATAGATACTGTAAGTGCTTGCAGCAGAAAGATATTGATTCAATATTTTTTAAAGTTGTTTAGCATGGGTATTGAAGTTTTAAAAAAAACACATTCAATGTGTTATGAAAATATACACATACAAACTGGCTGGTAACTGTTTTATGTGCTGATCTGGCAGTAAGGCAAAAAGATCAATTAACAAATTTTAACACAAACGTTTGCATCAATTGTTTCAGGCAATTTAAATTTGCCGGTGGATAAAAACACTCCGGTTGCCTTGTGAAGCTGGACAAAAAGCTAAAATTTCATTATCTTAGCACAAAATATATCCTAATTATTCATTAAAACTTAATAAAAATGAAGAGAATTTTACTGTTAGTAATTTTGGCTGTTTTTGTTTCGCTGAACGCAATAAGTCAGCAGGGACAAGTCAGCATGATTGGCGAGTTCAATCTATGGAACGGTGATCATAACATGACACGTGACATGGAAAATCCGAACATGTGGTCAACGTACATCAATTTAGTTGATATTACGGAAACTCCGAATGATACCGTTGAGGTTAAGTTCAGGCTTGATGCCGACTGGGCCGTAAACTGGGGCTCTGCTGATTTTCCATCAGGAACAGCAACAATGGGCGGGGCAAATGTCCTGGCACCTAAAGGTAACTACTATGTAACGTTTGAATTCAATCCGGCAGATTCAACGGCTACGTACAATTTTCAGAGAACAAGTGGTAACATTGGTATGATAGGAGAATTTAACCTGTGGACGGGCGATCATGAGATGACTCGTGACGCTTCAGATCCTGATATATGGACAACAGGAATCACGCTGAAAGACATCACTGAAACCCCGGACGATACCGTTGAGGTTAAGTTCCGGCAGAATGCTGAATGGACTTATAACTGGGGAGGTGCTGATTTTCCTTCCGGAGTAGCTGTAAATAGCGGGCCAAATATCAAAGCTCCTGAAGGCAGTTACTTTGTAACATTTGAATGGCTGAATGATACTACAGCCAATTATACGTTCCAGAAATCAAGTGGAGTCATTTCCATGATTGGCGAGTTCAATGGCTGGAGCGCCGATTATCCAATGTACAGATTGCCGGATAACCCAAACATGTGGGGAGCGGTTTTACACCTGAATGCTGACAGCGATGATAATGGCAATGATACAGTAGAAGTTAAATTCCGTCAGGATGCCGATTGGACTGTAAGCTGGGGAGGGTCAGATTTTCCTTCAGGAACAGGTACAGCCGTTAACGGACCGAACATCCAGGTGCCGCTAAATGACGAAGCTGATCCGGGAATTACAACTGACTACCTCGTCTTGTTTACTTGGATAGACGATACAACCTGTCAATATACTTTCCAGCTCACCAGTGGTCCAATCAGTATGATTGGCGCTTTTAATAACTGGAACGGTGATGTGATGATGCATCGTGACCCTCTTAATCCGCAGTTATGGAAACTTACCCGTTCATGGTACGAAGATTCAGAAGTGAAATTCCGTGAGAACAAAGACTGGACGCAAGCCTGGGGCAACAGCGACTGGCCAAGTGGTGTTGGTAATCCTGATAATGGACCAAACATCCCGTTAGTGGCTGGAACATATGACGTTACTTTTAACGCGTTGACCTTTGAATATAATTTTGTTCCAAACAATGACGTTTGTACTGAAATAGAGTTATTAGGTGATTTCAACGAGTGGGGTGCAAATGAAGATCTGCCACCAACATTTATGGCACGTGATGCAGATTATCCGAGCGAGTTTACTTTATCGTACAATTTTACGGCAGCAACAAATCTTTTCTTTAAAATGTCCGATGGACAGCCTATTGGAAACGATAATATCTGGGGAGGTACATTCCCTTGTGGTACAGGCATGCACGATGTAACTAAATTGATCCAGGTGCCCGGAGGTAAATACGATATTACATTTAACTGCAAATCGGGTGATTTCTGTTTTACACGTTTGGGTAATTCTGTCATCGCCCCCAAAGTGTTTGACATAACAGTAGATGGTAAATTAAACGAAGCCGACTGGGATATTAGCAAGAATATTTCGCGTATTATTGATGGTGAAGCAAATGATGATGTAAACGAAGTTAATTTTGGTGTTACTTATAAAAATCCTGATGCACGCGAAGGAGCTTACCTGTTTGTAGGTGTTGATGTTAAGGATGCTGTTCCTTACGTGGACGATGCCGGTGAGGTGTTTATTGATGGAGATAAGTCAGGAGGTGTATATGATGGTCATGATTTACGAGCAAAATTTGGTGCTACCGGTGTTGAGATTCTGGAAGGACCTGATGGCTTCACCGCTTCTGATATTTTACTGGGATTCCAGATTACCGCTGATGGTTATTCAGCAGAAATTGGCATTCCTTTGGATAAACTGGGGGTAACTCCCGAAGAAGGAAACCAAATGGGATTTGACCTGTTCTATTATGATGATGATGGTGAAGGTGTAGCTTATACACTTGCGTGGAATGGTGGATTAGAAAATGTTTCGAATACATCTTCATTCGGTGATTTGACCTTTGGCGAATTATCATGCGGTTGCATTAGTGTGTACAACTCAACAATTGGTGATGTTATTTTGAGAAACCCGACGGATATGCCGACAAATTATGTGGGAACTTATGAGTTTTTCGATGCACAGGATGTTGTATTCAGAAAAGATGGTCAATCAACAGTTGAGTGGGGCGCTGCCGATTTCCCGACAGGAACAGCTGTTATTGGCGGACCAATGGTTCCGGCAACGGCTAACAGGTACAGAGTTTCATTTGATTGTATTACAGGCGAGTACAATTTCAACGCTGATGGAACAGTTCCTGAAGAAGGACTTGCTCAGGCACAATATACGGAAACACCACCGGCGATTGATGGTGATTTAAGTGAGTACGACCTGGCATATGGTAGTGATGGCGTTGTTGTTGGCACAGGCCCGAATAACAATACAGTTACATGGGGTGCTAAATGGGATGAGTTTAACTTGTACATCGGAGCTAATGTTGTTGATGGAGTTGTTAATCTTGCATCTGTTGGCAACCCCTGGGATAATGATGCTATTGAAATGTACATTGACGGTAACAATGACAAAGACGGTACTTATGATGGCGATTTTGACACGCAATTAATAATGGATGTGGTTAGCAATAATGCTGATGGCGCTAATGGAACCGACCTCTTGTGGATTAAAGCAGATGGAGTACCTATTACAAACTATAACTCTCAATGGTTGAATACAGATGATGGTTATGCGGTTGAAATCCGTCTTGGATGGGATAACTTCAATTTTGCACCAGGTAAAGGACGTGTCATGGGATGGAGCCTTGGCAACAACGACAATGATCTGGATCAGGGCAGGGATTACCAGACAGTTTGGTACGGAACAGGTGATAACTGGAACAATACCGGCGATCTTGGTGATTTACAATTAGCTGGTGGTCCATACTTCTTTGCTAACAGTATCAGTGAGAATAATGTTTTATACAATGCTGACATCTTATTGTTCCCGAACCCAACCAATGGATATGTAAACCTCAAATCAATAGGTGAAACATTCAAAGGTGATGTTCAGGTAATGGTAACTGATATTCAGGGAAGAGTTATTGTTCAGGTACAAGACAGCTTCCGTGCAAGCGGACTGGTACAGTTCAACATGAGTGGTCTCTCAAGAGGAGTCTACTTCGTAAACATTATGGGCGAAGACGGCAAACGTGCGGTTAAAAAGCTCATTGTTCAATAAGATGATACATCTTTAAACTATATAAAACTGCCCCAATCGGGGCAGTTTTTTTATATCCTTATAAAGTTTCAGCTACTTTTGCACCTGAAAATTAAAAACGAAATAAGATGCTACAAAAACTTTCCGTACTAATAATTTGCTTTCTTACAGGATTATCAGTTAATGCCCAGGTAATTATTGTTGATCCGCCGTTCCCAACAGCTGACGCAGCAGTAACAATTACATTAAATACTACCGGAACAGGCCTTGAAGGGTATTCGGGTGATGTATATGCGCATACCGGCGTGACAGTTAACGGTACAAACTGGCAAAATGTAATTGGCAGTTGGGGAGATAACAACACACAGCCTAAGCTGACACAGACGGGAGCTAACCTTTACCAGCTTGAGATTACACCTTCAATACGTACATTTTATAATGTTGATTTATCAGAAGTTATCAGCGAATTATGTTTTGTTTTCAGGAGTGCCGATGCCAGCCAGCAAACGTATCCCGATATCTTTTATCCCGTTTACGAAGAAGGCCTGGCCATTCAGATTACCTTGCCTGAGGAATTTCCGGTTATTGTCGAAACCGAGGATATTATCCATGTAGAGGGTAACAGCAGTGAAGCAGATTCTACATTCCTGTATGTTGGAGAGCAACAGGTGTATGCCGATACCGGAAGCAGCTTTTCTTATGATATTGTTGTTGAAAACACGGGTAAAACCTGGGTGAAAGCAATTGCTGTTAACAGTATGGAAAGTGTGGCCGACTCATTTTATTATTTTGTCAGGCCTCCTTTGGTAATAGAAGACCCTCCCGAAGGAATAACAGACGGTATTAATTACATCGATGATCAAACTGTAATCCTGAGCCTTTATGCTCCTGAAAAAGAATTTGTTTTTGCTGTAGGTGATTTCAGTAATTGGGAACTTGAGGACGATTATTATATGAAACGCTCTGTTGACAGCAAACGCTATTGGATAGAGATAAACAATCTGGAACCGGGCAGAGAATATATTTACCAGTACTTTATTGACGGGGATATTCGTGTTGGTGATATCTATGCTGATAAAGTAAGTGACCCATGGAACGACAAATGGATTACCGCAGCAACTTACCCGAACATGCTGACATATCCGGAAGGGAAAACCACCGGGATAGCCACGGTTTTTCAAACAGCACAAACAGAATATTCATGGGAAACTGATGATTTCACTCGTCCAGAAATAACAGATATGGTGGTTTATGAACTGCTGGTACGTGACTTTACCGGCAACCACACGTTTGCTGCCTTAAAAGATACACTTGACTATTTGGAAAGACTGGGTGTTAATGTGATTGAAATAATGCCGTTCAGTGAATTTGAAGGTAACTCGAGCTGGGGGTACAACCCCAACTATTACTTTGCTCCCGACAAATATTATGGCCCGAAAAATACGGTAAAGGCTTTTATCGACGAGTGTCACAGCCGGGGATTTGCTGTTGTAATGGATATGGTACTGAACCATGCCTACAATACCTGCCCTTTGGTGATGATGTACTGGGATGCTACAAACAACAGACCGGCAGCTAACAATCCCTGGTTTAATACCGTGTCACCCAATCCGGTTTTTAGCTGGGGCAGTGATTTTAACCACGAAAGTCAGGATACCAGGAATTTTGTGGACCGCGTAAACAGGTATTGGATTGAAGAATACAGAGTGGATGGCTTCCGGTTTGATTTTACAAAAGGATTTACCAATACGCCGGGTGATGGTGGTGGTTATGACCAGTCGCGTATTAATATCCTGACACGCATGGCAAATGTCATCTGGTCTTACGATCCGGATGCCTATGTAATTCTTGAACATTTTGCCGCCAACAGTGAAGAAAAAACACTATCTGGTAACGGAATGCTGCTTTGGGGTAACTCGAATTATAATTACAACGAAGCTACCATGGGTTATAATGACAGCGGAAAATCCGATTTTTCATGGATTTCGTATCAAAAACGTGGCTGGGATGAACCGCATGTGGTAGGATATATGGAAAGCCACGATGAAGAAAGACTGATGTTTAAGAACATCTCTTTCGGGAATTCATCCGGAAATTATGACATCAAGGATACGGTAACGGCATTGCAGCGTGAAGCGCTTGCGGCTAATTTCTTCTTTACCATCCCGGGACCGAAAATGATCTGGCAGTTTGGTGAGCGCGGTTATGATTATACGATTAACTACAACGGAAGGGTAGGAGAGAAACCTCCGAGATGGGATTACATGGAAAGTTGGAAGCGGCGCAGCTTATATTATACCTATGCATCGTTGATCGATCTGAAGAAAAATCTTGATGTGTTTAAAACAGAAGATTTTGAACTGGATGTGCGTGGGGCAGTAAAAAAAGTAAAACTTACAACGCCTGATATGTCAGTTGTTGTGCTGGGTAATTTCGATGTTGCAGAAGCAGAAATTGATCCTGATTTTTATTTTACAGGAACATGGTATGAGTACTGGACCGGAGATTCGATTGAAGTAACCAATGTAAATGAATTGGTGTTACTGCAGGCCGGAGAGTATAGATTATATACCAGCAAAAAACTGTCAGCGCCTGAATATGTTGGAATAAATGAAGAAAAAGCCTCTGTAGATGACCTGAAGATTGAACTTTATCCCAATCCGGCAACATCAGAGGTGCATATAAGAGTAGAAACTGAGAAAGGAGGAACTCTCAACATGAGTCTGTTTGATATTACAGGCATGAAAGTAAAAGAAATAGCCAGAACGCAACTCAGCAAAGGGGTAAACTACGTTAATGCAAGTATTGAAGGAATTCGCCCCGGGATGTATTTTTTAAAGGTGGAAAATGGAGGTAAAACAGGCGTGAAAAAACTTATAGTCCGCTAAATTGAAACATGGGAGAGAATAAAAAAACCCTGCAGCATATTGCTGGCAGGGCTTCAAACCAAATTAATTAATGAAAAAGTTATTATTTGTCGTCTTCTCCTTTGTTTTTATCGTCACATGATTTGTCAACTTTCTTATAATCACAACACGATTTCTCATTTTTGCATTCGCTTTTTTTAGACTTTTTTGCTTTTTTGTCTTTATCTTTATCAATAACCTGATTCGTATCGGTTAAACCAGTTGTCATAGCCAAACCGGAGAATGTTATGGCTCCAAAAAAAATCAAACTAAAACTTAATGCTGCTATTTTTTTCTTCATATTATTTATTTCTCTTTCAGTTAGTATTATCTTTCACAACAAAAATAGATGGGAAAATACAACAGCTGTGTTAAGTGCGTGTTAAAAACTGTTAACTATTTGTTAATTTGTATGTGATGCTCTGTTTCAAAGGCTAAATTTGAATAAGTTTTATGAAAAAGAAAGCCGTTATATTGATTATTGCTCTTGCTGCCACGTCTTTGGTTGGGATTGTGCTTACACAATTGTACTGGGTGAAAAAGGCGTACGCGTTAAAGGAGGAACAGTTTGATAATAGTGTACGGATTGCTGTAAAAACTGTCTTAAACCAGTTTCTTGATCAAAAAAACGATTCGGTTTTCAGACAAAACATGGCCATTTTAAAATGTCGTAAGACAAAGCTGGATGTTACTGATATTATTATTCCGGAACAACTGGATTCATTAATGCATGATGAACTGGGATCCATGGCGATTGACAGCAATTATTACTATGCTTTGTACAAAAGGGGAAGCAACAAGTTTGTCACCGGAAAGTATGAGGGATTTGAAAAACAATTGGCAGAATCAAAGTTTCAGTTCTCAGTAGCTGGCTTATACAAACCCGGCAATTACTATCTGACTATTTATTTTCCGGGGAAAATGCATCACCTGATACATCAGATGGAGTTGTGGCTGGTGCTGTCCATTGTTTTTGTTGTAATTCTTATTGTCACCTTTGTTTCTGTAATCTTTACCATCTTGCGCCAGAAAAAACTATCGGAATTAAAAAACGATTTTATCAATAACCTGACGCATGAATTCAAAACACCTATCGCAACGTCCTCATTAGCTGCCGAGATGCTATTACGACCCGAGATTGAACATAATCCCGGGAAAATAAAAAAATACGCCAAGGTGATTTTGGATGAAAACCACAGATTACAAAATCAGCTGGAACAAATGCTGCAGTTGGCAGCACTTGAACTAGGCAGGATAAAATACCATT
Organism: Bacteroidota bacterium; assembly: GCA_003648625.1. Taxonomy (GTDB): domain Bacteria; phylum Bacteroidota; class Bacteroidia; order Bacteroidales; family F082; genus UBA4459. Next base: position 22,296 of record QMPO01000001.1, on the reverse strand, counting down.
TGTTGAAAGTGGATGTACATAAACTAATAAACAACGTTATCGCGAGTTTCGATTTAAGAATAAAGGAAAACAATGTTATTCTGGAGACACATCTGACTGCTAAAAATCATAATATTATTGGCGATAAGGAGCATCTTCAGAATGTTTTTTTTAACCTGGTCGACAATGCAATCAAATATTCACCCGATAATCCTGTTATTAAGATAAGCACATGGAACGTTGATAACGGCATCATGATCAGGGTGGAAGATAACGGTATCGGAATAAAAAAAGAATACCAAAAGGAAATTTTTAAGAACCTGTACCGTGTACCCACCGGAAACATTCAGGAAACAAGAGGGTTTGGGTTGGGGTTGTACTACGTTAAGACCGTTGTCGATCAGCATAGAGGGCATATTAATGTAATCAGTCAGGTGGGTGCAGGTTCTAAATTCAATCTCTTTTTACCTTTTAAAATACAATAAAGATGCAAGAAGAAAAAGAAAAAACACGCATATTATTCGTCGAAGATGACGCAAACTTAAGCATGATCTTACAGGATTATCTGGAAATGGTGGGTTATCATGTTGACCTTGCCAAAGACGGTGAAGTTGGTTTCAAACTATTTCATAAGAATGAGTATGACCTGATCCTGCTGGACGTGATGATGCCCAAAAAAGACGGCTTTACTTTAGCGAAAGAAATCAGAGCCAGGAAGCATAATGTTCCGATTATCTTTTTAACTGCCAGAAATCTTAAGGAAGACCGTATTCAGGGATTTCAGTATGGCTGTGACGACTATATAACAAAACCGTTCAGTACGGAGGAGCTGAATCTGAGAATAAAAGCTATCTTACGCCGTTGTGCTGCCGCAAAGATGCTGGATGCTAAAATCGATGAGGAATTTGAGATCGGGAAGTTTACATTCGACAGTAATAACCTTTTGCTGAAAAGTGAGGAGGAAGAAAAGAAACTGACAAAAAAGGAATCGGAATTGCTCAAATTGCTTTGTATGAATAAAAACACGCTGCTGCCACGTGAAGAAGCACTGGAAAAAATATGGGGTGAGAATGACTATTTTATCGGGCGCAGCATGGATGTATTTATCACCAAACTTAGAAAATACTTAAACTCCGACCCGGATGTAAAGATCATTAACGTTCACGGAATTGGCTTTAGATTGGAGATTCAGGAAAAAAGCATTGAGCAGGAACACAGTTGAAAATCTATTGGTTAACCCCCAGCAGATAAAGCATAAAGGCATATTCCAGAGCTGTTTCTTTATAGGTTTCAAATCTACCGGAAGCTCCTCCGTGGCCAAAATCCATATTAGTCTTGAGTAACAGCAGATTGTCATCCGTTTTCATGTCACGTAGTTTGGCCACCCATTTGGCAGGCTCCCAGTATTGCACCTGGCTGTCGTGCAGCCCCGTGGTCACCAACATGTTTGGGTATGCTTTTGCTTCCACATTGTCGTACGGTGAATACGATAGCATATATTCATAATATTCTTTTTCGTTCGGGTCGCCCCATTCATCATACTCACCGGTTGTTAGCGGAATACGCTCATCAAGCATGGTAGTAACTACATCTACAAAAGGAACAGCGGCAATAACGCCTTCGAAAAGTTGTGGCTCGTAATTGACCACGGCTCCGACCAGCAAACCGCCGGCGCTTCCGCCGTAGGCAAATATTTTATTGGAAGATGTATATTTATTTTCAATTAAATAGTTGGCACAGTCGATGAAGTCAAAAAAGGTATTTTTCTTTTTCAGAAGTTTTCCGTCTTCATACCATTGCCTCCCCAACTCCTCACCACCTCTGACGTGTGCAATGGCAAAAGCAAAGCCCCGGTCGAGTAAACTTAAACGGGCAGAACGGAAGTATGACTCAACACTATAACCGTAAGAACCGTAACCATAGAGCATCAACGGTTGCGAACCGTCTTTTTTAAATCCTTTTTTGTAAACAATAGAGATTGGGACCTTAACTCCGTCACGCGTAGGGGCATATTTCCTTTCCGTAATATACTCGGACGGGTCATAGCCACCTAAAACTTCCTGCTGCTTAAGTAAAACCGAAGTGCGGGTAACCATGTTATAGTCATACACAGATTCAGGTGTTTTTAATGAAGTAAATCCATACCGCAGTTTTTGACTGTAATAATCGGGATTGTTTGATGTGTATGCATAATAGTCTTCTTCATCAAAGTCTATATAATAGTCGCTGTTTTCTTTGGTGTCATAAACCCTGAATCGGATAAGTCCGTTTTTCCTTTCAGCAAGCACATAATAGTTCTGAAACACACTCACATATTCAAATAAGACATCATCCCTGTTAGGAATTATTTCAGTCCAGTTGTCCAGCTCAGTCTTATTCTCAGGAGTTTCCATCAGCCGGAAATTTTTGGCTTTGTAGTTTGTTCTTATCAACCATCTGTTTCCCTGGTGAGAGATATCGTATTCGATACCGTGTGTTCTTTTTTGGAAAAGTTTGAATACACCTTCGGGTTGTGCAGCGTCAAGTATTCTGTATTCAGATGTGAGCGTGCTTTCCGACCCGATCACAAGATATTTTTCCGATTTTGTTTTATAAACATAAGTATTGTAAGTAGGGTCCGTTTCATGATACACAACATCATCGTTTTTCACATTCTGACCTAAGCTGTGCCTTAATATTTTATATGGGCGCAGTGTTTCATCTTTAATGGCATAAAACACGGTTTTGTTGTCATTTGCCCAGGTAACATTTCCGGATGTATTGGGAATATTCTCCTTATAAATTTCACCCGTTTTCAGATTCTTAAAGTGCAGGGTGTATTTTCTGCGGCTGACAGTATCCACACTGTACACCAGCAGTTCATTATCCGGACTTACATCCCAGCCTCCAATCCTAAAAAAAGCATGGCCCTCAGCCATTTTATTTCCGTCAAGCATTACCTCTTCCGGAGCGTCTGTTGTCAGGGTTTTCCGACAATAAATCGGGTATTCTTTTCCTTCTTCATAGCGGGTGTAATAGGTATATCCATTTAATGTATAGGGTACAGACATGTCTGTTTGCTTAATGCGCGAAACGATTTCCTCATATATTTTTTCCTGGAGTTTTTCCGTTCCTTTCAGCATTTCGTCGGTATAAGCATTTTCAGCTTCCAGGTATTTAATTACTTCAGCATTATCACGTTGGTTGAGCCAATAGTAATTGTCCACTCTTTTATGGCCGTGTTCGTCAAATACTTTTTCTGTTTTTTTTGCTACAGGAGCTTTCATAGGTTCCTCTTTTTGTTGGGTGCATCCGTTAAAAATTAATAAGCCGAGTACAGGAAAAAAGTACCATTTCAGGTTGTTCAATAAGTACATAGTTGAAAGTATTAGAGTTTAAAAATAGAAATTCAATCCAAGACTTGGCATAAAGGGAAGCTGATATACAATCTCATTTGTGATCAGGTCAATATAAAATATATTTTCCCGGTTATAAAGATTGATAACACTCAGATCAAGTACAAATTTTGTGTGGGCTCCCAGGTAGAAATTCTTTTTTATATCGATATCAAGCCGATGGTATGTAGGTAACCTGCCACCGAACAGCTCACCGTAAATAATCCCTAATTGACCGTTTTCATTGGGGTAGTCGCTGTTTACGCCATCAGAAAGTGCGAGGTGCTCATAAAACCCCTGAACCTGTGTAAAGGGAAATCCGGTTCCGAAGTTCCATCTTACATTAAACTCCCACTGTTTCTTAGGGCCGGTAACATACGAAAAGATAACGTTTATATTATGTCTCCTGTCAAAGTGTGGCGTGTAGGTCACAAGCTCACCCTGTACATTTTCGTACTCCCTGTGTACAAATCCCAGCGAGTAAACAAACCACATATATATCTTTTTATAATCGTATTGCATTGATAAATCCAGACCGTAAGCATCGCCTTTTTCAACAATGAAATCCTTAACCTGTGTTTCAGGGGTTCCCGGGGGGGCATCTCCTTCGTTAAATAGTTTGAAGCGGTTAATATTGGTTAGCTGAGGATAATATTTATAATAACCCTCAATGTTCAGGTTTATGTATCTTCCCAAATCTATTTCGGTACCCAGGATCAGATGATCTGATTTCTGGAGCTTTGTTTTGAGATCTTTACCATCGTATGTGGAAGGCAGGTTTTCGGGGCCTGAGAGAAAACCATAAAACAAATTGACCACATCACGATCGGAAGTGGCGGCAATAAAATTCTGTGTATACATGCCCCCGGCAAATTTGAGCCTGAACCTGTCCGTTACATTATATTTTATTGATAAGCGGGGTTCGGGTGAAATCTCTGATAAAGAAGCATACCATTGCAAACGAAAACCGGGTTCGATGATGAATTTCCCTACAATCGCTTTGTATTTGACATACAAACCCAATTGTGTGGTGTTTTCCGTCAGATTGGTTTTTCTTCCTCCCGTAATCATGCTGAACTCATATTCAGTACGGTAGCCCTCCAGTTCAACACCGTACTTCAGGCTGTTTTTACCTAAAAAGTAGGTAAAATCCAGGCCGCCATTAAACCCGTTGATGAGGCTGCGTTTTTGATTTAAAGCTGTTGAACTTATATTACTCTCATACTGAGAATAGGCAAAGACCCCTTCGATAAGTATAGGCGATTTTCCGGGAATTACTACAAAATTAACACCTCCCCCAAATGAATTCCATCCGTAACTTGAAATGGCATTGTAGTTATTTACTTTGTCATTGAAACTAAAGCCGAAAAAACTGACTTTACTTCCATTTCCGCTGTTTAGAGAAATTTTTCCGTAAAAGTCATTGAAATTGAACGGAAGCCCGTCTTCATCCACATACGAATAGAGTGATTTGGATGTCTGTTCAAGATAAGAACCTTTATATGAAAGAATAAAGGAAGCACTACCGCTTTCTGGCGATTTTTGCTTTGACAATGGCCCTTCAAGCAAAGCCCTGGCGCCAAAAGTGGATGCTCCGACAGCTCCTGAAAACCTTTTTTTGTTTCCGTCTTTATATGTAATGTCCATGATAGAGGAAATCCTTCCTCCATATTCGGCATTGAACCCTCCGGTATAAACATCGGCACTTCGGATAACATCGGTTTCCAATACCGAAAATAAGCCGATGGAATGAAACGGATTATAAATAGTCATTCCGTCCAGGATCACCTTATTTTGAATCGGGGAGCCTCCTCTTACATAGAACTGCCCCCCCTGATCACCTGTAAAGATCACACCGGGTACCACTTGCAGATACTGTGCGAAGTCGGCCTGCCCGCCAACCGAAGGGATCTGCTTGATATCTTTGGGTGTTACTTTCACAACGGACGTTTTTGTTTCCGTGCGGGCTTCAATTCGTTCGGCATTGATCTCAACGGTTTCCAGCTTTATAGACGATTCTTTCAGGCTGAAATTTTTATTGATGATCATGGACGGTTGTAAGGTAACGGGAATCTGTATAGTGTCGAAACCGAGATAGGTTACTATAAGCAAATATTCCCCGGGAGGTATCCTGGAAATTAAATAGTAACCGTTGTTATCTGTCGAGGCGCCGTATGTTGTCCCCTGCAAATAAACATTCGAGAATATAGCCGGTTCTCCTGATCCCTCTTCATATACAAACCCTCTCACGGTTGCTTCCTGGGCATTTAAGATAAAAGGAAACAACAAGATAAATATCAGGAAAATGTTGAAATTAGGTTGCGTCGTTTTCATATGATTCCGATTCTTGTAAAGATGCATGCAAAGTAATTAAAAATGTGACTTAAAACCACAGAGTTTGGCCGAATATTTCGTTACAATTGATATAATTTGTAATTTTAGAAAGTATTGTACGTCATTTATTGTATGAAGAGAATCGTAACCATTGCACTATTGTCTTTTTTGACGGTGGTGTTTGCCTGGCAATTGCGGGCACAACAATCTTATAGTATAACCGGGAAAGATATTTGTCGGGAGCAACAACTTTCTTTAACTACGTACGATTCAATTTTAGCATTAAAAATACCTGAGTTGACACTTCCCGAACAGTACAAGGGAAGAATGGGCAGGGACCTGCCGGCAGTTATCAATAATGCGGAACTCCCGTTCTTAAGGCCAGTGTTTTCGCAGGAAAATTATGCCAATTGTGGCCAATCGGCAGGAGTAGCCTATAACTTTACGTATGAAATGGACCGCGCAAGAGATGTGCCGGCTAATATAGAAGCTGATCAGTATACACCGCAGTTTGCCTGGAATTTTATGAATGGTGGCAGCGGGTGGTATGGTGTAAGCTACTTCCACAGTTTCGAAATCCTAAAAAAAGCAGGAACACCTTCTGTTGAGGATTATGGTGGTATGTATAAAGGGGGAGAAGAAAGGTGGATGTCGGGATATGAAGCTTACCGCAGTTCGATGTTGAACAGAATAGATGAAGTTTATTATATTGATGTGGGTACCATTGAAGGAATTAACACATTAAAATACTGGTTGTACGACCACCTGGAAGATCATGATCACGGAGGAGTTGCCAGCTTTTATTCGTACAGCGCCTGGAATTATACTTTCTTGCCTGAAGACAGTCCTGAAGCCGGAAAGCATGTGATTACCAAGTGGTATGCCCCGGCCACACATGCATTGACAATTGTTGGATACAACGATTCCATAAGGTTCGATTATAACAACGACGGGAAGTTTACAAACGACATTGATATTAATGATGACGGAGTAGTTGACCTGAAAGACTGGGAGATCGGTGGCTTTTTGTTTGTAAACAGCTATGGCGACCACTGGGCTGACTCGGGATTTTGTTATGCCATGTATAACGCATTTGGTTATACGTACCAGGAGGGTGGCATCTGGAATCAGTCGGTAAATGTGCTGAAAGTCAAACCGGATTATCAGCCTCTGCTGGGGCTTAAATTAAAACTGAAACATAATTCACGTAACAAATTAAAGATCATTGCCGGTGTTTCTGCTGATACGGCATTAAGTTTCGCCAGGCATACCATTGATTTTCCCATTGTTAATTTTCAGGGAGGGAATAAAGTATTGCAGGGATCGGATACACTGCCCGATGCAGATGAACTGGAACTTGAGCTGGATATTACTCCGTTGCTTACCTATGTGAGCCCGGATGCATGGGCACGGTATTTTGTTCAGATAATTGAACGGGATAAAAAGAAGGAAGGCGAAGGACAAATTTTGTTTTTCAGTATTGTGGATTATACTCATGATGATGAAATTATATGCTCCGATATACCAACGAATATTAATGACAACAGCATCACATCACTTTCTGTAATCGGGCAGTTGCAATTCAATAAGGTTCGGATAGTTACCGATGAGTTACCCGTAGTTGAGCCGGGAACACTTTACAGCGTACAACTGCATGCCGAAGGAGGTGATATACCCTATAAGTGGTCTGTTTTAAAAGAGTACAAGCTTCTAAACACAGTAGAAGAGTTTCCGGAAGCAGAAGGAGAAGAAATTGAGTTTTCAAACAGCGATTCGGCTTTTGTACGTTTTGATTTGCCTTTCCCTTTTCCTTTTTACGGAGATACAATGAACCGGATAACAGTCCATATTGATGGTTTTATAACCTTTGAAAAGAACGACTTACCGTATCCTTATTTTATGGGAGAGTCGGCCATGTTGCAAAACAATAAAATGATCGCCCCTTTTTTATGTGATCTTGAATTGAATTCCGACATTGAGCATAAGGTGTCGTATGAGTCAGCGGATGATTATTTTCTGGTTAAATGGCAGGCAACATCTGTGTATAGTTCTGATGTTACAACTCTTGTGTTTGCATTAAAAATATTTCCATCAGGCGATTTCGTTACTTATTTTGAGGATATGGATGTCCCTGACGGCGTGCTTTGGTCTTCGGGAGTTTCTGTAGGAGACGGAATTAATTACCTGATAAATCATATAGAGATACCTGCCTTCGGATTGCCGGAAAAAAGCTTCCGTTATATGCCCCTGACTGTTAAGGCCGAAAATTTGTCTGTCTCTTCTGACGGATTGCTGGAAGTGTCAGGTTTGGATGACACTCATATTTATCAGGTGCGTGTAGCGGCTACCGACAACCGGAATATATCGGCAATTAAAGAGTTTCAGCTTTCATCAGGGCTTATAGTTTCCTATGAGATAAGTTCAGGAAATGATGATGTTATTGGTTTCGGCGAAACGGCAGCTATCAAAGCTATAGTTAAAAATATTTCTGCAAGTGTTATAAATGATATCCTTCTGGATTATTCGGCTGAAAACGATTATGTCACAATTATTCAGACAGATGAAGAGGTTGGTGCTTTGGCACCGGGAGAAACCAAAATAATTGACAGCTCATTCGTAATAAAAATAGCAGTAGATGCACCTGACCGGCATACATTCAGAATGACGAATTCAATAACGAGCGAAAACACAAGCTGGCAGTCAGATTCATGGCTGGTTATAAATGCGCCGAATCTTGTCGTTGCTGATGTGGTAAGTGAAGGCAATACCTGGATAGAACCGGGGCTAACACGGCAGGTAGATTTTCGAATAGCGAATGCGGGGCATGCAGTGGCTGACGATGTAGAGGTGCAAATTATTTTTGAAAGTGATTCAATAGAATTAGTCGGGTCTGACAGCCAGATTATTGATTACCTGCCTCCCAACAATGACATAATTATTGACTACCAGCTGAAGGTGAGCCCCTGGGTAACTCCGGGTACAAAAATACCCTGCTGGCTTACATTTTCACGTGAAGGCTCTGTCATTAGTGTTGACACGATTGATTTACAAATTGGGAGAACACCTGTTTTATTAGTTGATCTGGACCCAAATCATCTGTCCTCATGGAAATTCCGGGACGATCTGGAAACCACCAATACGGATTATGTCAGTGTTTCGTGGATACCGGACCATTTAACGCAGTATAAGTCTGTGTTCGTTCTTTTGGGTTCTATGTTTGCGAACCACGAGTTAACCTATTCGGAGGGACGGGCTTTGTCAGATTATTTGGACGAGGGCGGCAACTTATACATGGAGGGGCGTGTTACATGGAAACAGGAACAAACCCCTGTCCATAGTAAGTTTGATGTAGATATTTCGGAAGATTTTGTCATATTTTTAATTGATACTGTCTATAAACCATTAAATGATACGACCGGGCAAAAAGGCTTTGAATATCTCAGTGACAGGCCGTATAACGATTATTATTTAATACCCCGCGATAGTGCTTTTAATGTATTGTTGTTCAGAAAGAGTGATTCGGCCTGTGTAGTGGCTAACGAAACAGATAATTATAAAACGATCGTATCAGTAATCGAATACGGTGCACTTGCTGATACAGACTCTTCGTTTACTACTGTCGATTACTTAAACTTCATTATTGATTTCTTCGGCCTTAAAGAGAATAGTGTTGGTGTTGATGAACTGGCTGCTGTGCGTGGCAACACCGGAAATATAAAGGCATATCCCAACCCGTTCAAAAGAAATGTAACCATTCAGGTTTCATTACCGAATGCGGCATCTCCCACACTGCAAGCGTTTAATCAGTTTGGTAAACTTGTTTATATAAAAAAGATTGATAAAAACTCAGTAAAGAATAATGAGCTTATACTAAACTGGGATGGCAGCGATCTGAACGGGTGTGCTTTGCCAACAGGGATTTATTTTATCCGGCTGATTTCCGGTAAAGAATCGTATTCCACTAAAATAGTCCGGCTTTAGTAAAATATTAAAGCCACGTTCATGCGTGGCTTTAATTTGGAGTATAAGGAGAATATATATACAGGTTTAATACCTGGTGATTTTATAGCTGGAAACAGCGGCATCAACAGTAATGAATATTTTATTGTCTGATTCATCAAAATTACTGGTTCTGTAATGCCCGTTGTCCACTTTTTCAAAACCTGAAATAGTTTTTCCTGATAAAACAGCATTTAAATTAAGATCGCATCCCGCACTCTGCGGAACTCTTAAAACAATCTCTGAAGCTCCGGCATCAATGTTTACGTGTGATTTCGGCAGCTTATCGCCCAGTTTTATTTTAATGGAAGCAGCACCACCATCCAGATCCAGTTTTTTTAGCTTGAATTGCGATAAATCAAAATTGACTTTAGCAGCTCCTATGTCAAAATTCATATTCCATTCGGGAGCCTGATTTAAAGAAATATCTACATTATGGTGTGTATTGTTGTTGTTCAGGAACAATTCCTGGCCTTCACGCTCAATAGTTATATTGGCATTATCATTGGTACTCTTCACATAATACGTGTATGTTCCCGTGCGGCCCTTTTTTGAAAAGGTAAGTAAATCGTCCGATGTATCATTGATATAGAAGGAACCTGCAGCAGCATCAAAATTTAACGATGCGGTTGCCACACTATCTTCATAGGGTATATTGAAGTACTGGTCAGCCTGCCCTTCATCGTTATATACTTCATCATCATCGTAGTCATCATAATTCCTTCCTATATGAATATTAGGGGAGTAGTCTCTCCATGCAACAGTCCTGTTCAGCATAAAATACACTGATCCTGCCAGTACAATAACTATTAACGATGTTTTAATCCAGTTATTTGCCGGTAGTATTGATACGCCCCAAAGGATCAGGAACACCGGCCACAGGCGCCAAAGGCTTACCCATCTGAAATCAATGATGTTAAGGTTTTGTAGAATAAACAGTACGCCTATCAGTATGAGGATGATTCCCCAAAAAATGTTTCTGAATTTCATGATTCTATATTTTTAGGTGTTACTATATCTGTCGTTTCTGTTGTAGTATCTGATGAGGTATCGTCCTCTTTAACAGGAGTTGTTTTAAAAAGGTCGGGTTTAATGACCAGAACTCCGGCAATTATTAAAATAACCGGCCAGAAGTCTATCAGGTTATAAAAAGGTATTAAACGGTCGGCAAGAAACAATAACCCGGCAATAATTAACAGAACTCCTGCAATAAGTGCTGTGTTAGATTGATTGTTTTTTACCGGGATTGCTTCTGTGTCGGTATCTGCAACTTCATCCGGGTTTTTATTAAAGGTAGCCTTATAATCAATTGTTTCTGCCGGGATTGTAATCCACATAACAATATATACAAGAACACCCCCGCCTCCAAATAAAGTGAGTAATACAAACGCAACTCTGATCAGAACGGGATCAACCCCAAAGTAGTTTGCCAAACCTCCTGAAACACCACCGATAACTTTGTCGGTATTCGATCGGTACAATCTTTTTGATTTTTCCATTTTTTAAATATTAATGATTTAAAAGTATTATGAAGCAAAGATATAGAAGGGGTGTTCTGATGTAAATAATAAATCGGTGAGCGGTGGTATTTAGTCGGTAAATGGGGCGATAAACCATATGTATTTTACATTTTGTCAAAAAGTGAAAAAAACATATAGAAATAGTTCAATATGTTACTTAAATCCTTAGAAAACACAGCTATATTTTGTACCTTTGCGCTCCTAATTAAATAATTGACTATCAAAATTAATAAAGAAGATTCTTAACGTATGAAAAAAATTCATGTAGCAAATCCTGTTGTGGAACTGGACGGAGACGAAATGACCCGGGTTATCTGGGCAATGATTAAAGATAAACTTATCCTTCCTTACCTGGACATTGATATAAAATATTATGATCTGGGTATCGAAAAAAGAGATGAGACAGATGATCAGATAACTGTAGATGCTGCCCATGCTATTCAAAAATATAATGTGGGGATTAAATGTGCTACCATTACACCTGACGAGATAAGGGTAGAGGAGTTTGGGCTGAAACATATGTGGAAATCACCTAATGGAACAATAAGGAACATCTTGGGAGGTACGGTATTTCGTGAACCGATTCTTATTAAGAATGTTCCGCGCCTTGTTCCGGGATGGAAAAAACCTATTGTCATAGGCCGTCATGCATTCGGCGACCAGTATCGTGCAACGGACTTTTTAACCAAAGGAAAAGGAAAATTAACCATCACATATACTCCTGATGACGGGAGTGAACCGCAAACGTACAACGTACATGATTTTGATGGCGATGGAGTTGCTATGGCTATGTACAATACTGATGAGTCGATCAAAGGGTTTGCTCATTCGTGTTTTAATATGGCTCTTGAAAAAGAATGGCCGCTGTATATGTCAACAAAAAATACCATCCTTAAAAAATATGATGGAAGATTTAAAGATATTTTCCAGGAAATATTTGATGAAAGTTATAAAGATAAGTTTGAAGCTGTCGGAATCCATTATGAGCATCGCTTAATTGATGATATGGTTGCTGCTGCCTTAAAATGGGAAGGCGGATTTGTTTGGGCATGTAAAAATTATGACGGCGATGTTCAGTCAGATACCTTAGCCCAGGGATTTGGATCGCTTGGTTTAATGACCTCTGTCCTTATGGCTCCCGATGGAAAAACGTTGGAAGCTGAAGCAGCTCATGGTACGGTTACAAGACACTACCGCGAACATCAGAAAGGCAACCCTACATCAACTAACCCCATCGCGTCTATTTTTGCGTGGACCAGAGGATTGGCTCACCGGGGACATCTTGATGGCAATCAGAAATTGACGGACTTTGCCCATACGCTGGAAGATGTTTGTGTTAAAACAGTTGAATCGGGAAAAATGACTAAAGACCTGGCATTACTCATTCATGGTAAAGACCTGAAACAGGAACATTATTTACATACCGAAGACTTTTTATCTGCTCTTGATGAGGGATTAAAGTCTAGGCTATCATAAAAACATAATAAAATGAAAGCGTTAAAGGAAAAATTGGAAGAAAAGATAGAAGCTCATCGGCCGCGGGTTAAAAAGCTTCTGCAAGAACATGGAGAAAAGGTTATTAATGAAGTTACCGTTCAGCAGGTAATTGGTGGAATGAGGGGAATCAAAAGTCTGGTAACAGACATCTCTTATCTCGATCCGTACGAAGGCATCAGGTATAGGGGATACACGCTTCCGGAAGTGTTTGAAAAGTTACCCAAACCTGCCGGAAGAGAAATGCCCTATGTAGAAGGTCTGTTTTATTTGCTTCTCACAGGGGAAATTCCCACAATGGAAGAAGTGGATGATCTGATTTATACCAGTGTGAACAGGCGCCAGCTGCCAAAATATGTCTATGAGGTTATAGACGCGTTTCCAAATCACAGCCATCCGATGGCAATCCTTTCGGCAGCAGTGATGTCAATGCAAAGAGAGTCTATATTTAATATTAAGTATCAGCGGGGAATGGATAAGAAAGATTATTGGAAGCCAACCTACGAGGATGCGCTTAATCTGGTATCCAAAATGCCTGTTATCGGAGCATATATTTACAATAAACTGTACAGGGGTGAAAGCAATGTATACCACGATCCAACACTCGACTTTGGTGGCAATTTTGCGCACATGATGGGCAAAGATAATCCTTATGATGATGTTTCCCGAATGTATTTCATTATCCATGCTGACCATGAAAGTGGTAATGTTAGTGCCCATACAGGACACCTGATCGCCAGTTCGTTATCAGATGTGTACTATGCTATTTCTGGTATGATCAACGGTCTGGCAGGCCCGCTGCATGGTCTGGCAAATCAGGAAGTGTTACGTTGGATACAGGCTTTAAAAGCTAACATGGGGGGTAAGTTGCCCAGTGAAAAAGATATGGAAAAATTTGTCTGGAAAACATTGAACAGCGGTCAGGTTATTCCGGGATTTGGTCACGCAGTATTGCGTAAAACAGACCCGAGGTATCAAATACAACGGGAGTTTTGCTTAAGCCATATGCCGGATGATGAACTGTATAGGTATGTTGACCTGCTGTACAAAGTTGTTCCGCCAATACTTAAGGAACAAGGTAAAGCCAAAAACCCATGGCCTAATGTTGACGCACAATCGGGTGTGGTTCAATGGCATTACGGGGTTACACAATACGACTTTTACACAGTATTGTTTTCTATAGGAAGAGCATTGGGCGTACTGGCAAATATTGTCTGGGACAGAGCTTTGGGTTATCCAATTGAAAGACCGAAGTCAATTACTACCGATATGCTTGAGCAAATGGTAGGAGTTAAATAAACTGAAATTACATTTATGAAAAAAGCTCTGCATTGCAGGGCTTTTTTTAATTTAGCACCACTATGATTAAGCAAAAGGAAATCGTACTTCCCTCATTTCGTAAAGGGTTTCATATTATTGACCGCTATATTGAAGAAGCTATTGGCGATCTGCCCGAAAAAGGTTTGCTGCACATCTTCATCAAACATACTTCGGCCGGTTTAATGATCAACGAGAATGCGGATCCGGATGTAAGGACTGATATGAAAACTCTTCTAAACAAATTAGCCCCTGAAGGAGCTCCGTTTTATGTGCATACGATGGAAGGTCCGGATGACATGCCTGCTCATTTCAAATCATCTGTTTTCGGGCAGTCACTGACCGTGCCTGTAACCAATCACAGAATGAACCTCGGAACATGGCAAAGTATTTATTTGTGTGAGTTCAGAGATCACGGGGGAGCCAGGAGGCTGGTTGTCACTCTGTATTATTAATATCCCGGATTATTTTTTCACGTTCACTTTTTGAATAGTCAATCAGTTCAGGATAAAAGTTCGTGAAGTCGTTGAACAGCTCATCATAATTAATTTTTAACACTTCGATAGCTTTGTCCATACCTGAAATCCTTTTGGTTCTGCGGTCCATTCCGTAAAAAACCTGTTGCAATCCCCTGAAACTGGCATAGGCTGTAAGCCAGTTCTGGGCTATCAGGAAAGGTAAAAGTCTTTTGGTACGATGGGGAAGGATAAACAGGTTTCGCGCCAGAATACCATATACATGTGCTGCAAAAACCGACAGTTCCCGTTCATCATAAACATGCCAGTTGCGGGCCAGAAAATGATCGTAATATATGTCCACAACAATGCCTGCAAACCTGCCAAAATCAGGTCGTACCCTTTCGATACTTTGTTTAACAACCGGATGGTTGTCGGTAAATGTGTCAATTTTACGGTGCAGAAGTATACCGGATTGGATCTCTTTTTTATAATCGAGTATTTTATTACCCTTCACAGCATCAGCAATAAAATTGCCCAGAAGAATATTATGATCGTTTCCGGAAAGGTGTGCGTGTGCCAGTAAATTCATAACCTTTATTGAGCGGCAAAATTAACCAAATCAATTTATATTCATTATAGATTCAAAATTTGCTGATCGGGAGTAGTGAATTTTGGTAATTTTGTAACGTTTTATAAAACGAATAATTCATAAATAATATAAACGGATGAAGAAATTGTTGTTATTGGGTGACGAAGCTATTGCTCAGGGCGCTATTGATGCCGGTATATCAGGAGTTTATGCTTATCCGGGAACACCATCAACAGAAATCACAGAATACATTCAGGCGTCTGCCGAAGCGAAACAAAGAGGCGTTAAATCGATGTGGTCATCCAATGAAAAAACGGCTATGGAAACGGCCATTGGTATGTCGTATGCCGGGAAAAAATCATTGGTATGTATGAAGCATGTCGGCCTTAATGTAGCAGCTGATGCGTTTATTAATTCTGCCATTACCGGTGCTAATGGCGGGCTGGTTGTTCTAGCTGCCGATGACCCGTCTATGCACTCGTCACAAAATGAGCAAGACTCAAGGTTCTATGGCAAATTTGCTTTTGTACCAATACTTGAACCCTCGAATCAGCAGGAAGCCTATGATATGACGAGGTATGGATTTGTATTATCGGAAAAATACGGAGTTCCCGTATTACTCCGGATCACTACACGTCTGGCACATTCAAGGTCTGGAGTGCTCCGCACGGAATCTGCCACTGAAAACGAATTAAAACTGCCTTCCGATCTGCGCCAGTTTGTGCTGCTTCCATCTATTGCCCGGAAACAATACAATACGCTGTTAGCAAAACAGGATGCACTGGAAGAAGATGCCGCAACGTCAGGTTTCAACGAATATATTGACGGGAGTGATAAAACATTGGGAATCATTTCCTGCGGAATTGCATACAATTATTTAATAGAAAATTATGAAGACGGAAAAGTGCCTTTCCCGGTATTAAAAGTAGGCCAGTACCCGGTACCCAAAAAGATGCTGCAGAAGTTATACGAGAGTGTGGATGAACTGCTTGTTTTGGAAGAAGGTTATCCGATACTTGAAGAACTTTTAAGGGGTTATTTAAATCTCGGTAAAAAAATAAGAGGGAGAATGGAAGGGAGTGTCCCGCGTGCCGGAGAACTGAACCCCAACATTGTAGCCAAAGCATTGGGAATAGGTATTGCCGAAGGATTTGACCCGGCAGAGATAGTAAAAGGCAGGCCTCCCAAGCTTTGTGACGGTTGCGGACACTGGGATTCGTTCGCTGCATTAAATGAAGCGTTAAAACCATATTCCGGAGGGCGTGTGCTTTCCGATATCGGTTGTTACACATTGAGTGCTTTGCCTCCGCTGCAAGCTATTAACAGTTGTGTCGACATGGGTGCATCCATCACTATGGCTATTGGTGCTGCCGAAGCGGGTCTGGTACCTGCTGTCGCAGCTATTGGCGACTCAACTTTTACCCATTCGGGAATAACAGGTTTGCTGGATGCAGTTAATCGCAAGGCTCCTATTACTGTATTGATCAATGATAATGCAACGACCGGAATGACTGGCGGACAAGATTCGGCAGCTTATGGCAAAGTGGAAGATATTTGCCGTGGTGTAGGTGTGGAAGAAGATCATATCAGGATAATAAAACCGTTAAGAAGGCTGCACGAAGAGAATGTTCAGGTGATCAAAGAGGAGTTAGAATATGAGGGAGTTTCAGTAGTTATTGCACGACGCGAATGTGTTCAGACACTGGCCAGAAGAATGAAGCTAAAAGCGATGGAGAAAAAGAAAGCAGCCGCAAAAGCGTAAAAATTGCAGATTATTTGGTTTATGAAAAGAATGATAAAAACATGAAGAAAGATATTATATTGGCCGGTGTTGGTGGCCAGGGTATATTAACCATTGCCACAATTATTGGTACGGCAGCTCTTTCCGAAGGGCTTCAACTAAAACAGTCTGAGGTGCATGGCATGAGCCAGAGAGGCGGAGACGTACAATCGCATTTAAGAATCTCTTCAAAAAATATTGCTTCCGACCTGATTCCCGAAGGGAAAGCAGATATGATCATTTCCGTGGAGCCGATGGAATCATTGAGGTATGTGAATATGCTGGATAAAGAAAGTGGCTGGCTGGTTACCAGTATGAACCCTTTCAATAATATTTCCGATTACCCGGATCTGGAAGAGGTATTGAACGAAATATGGAAACTGCCGCATTATGTGACCCTTGATGCCGACAAAATTGCAAAAGAGCAAGGATCGGTAAAAGCGGCAAACATTGTGGTTCTGGGAGCTGCATCACCTTACATGGGCATTCAGTATGAGTCATTTACAGATGCTATTAAGAGTGTTTTTTCGAAAAAAGGAGAAGACATCGTTAAACTTAATCTGAAAGCACTCAGGGCAGGCCGCCAATATGCCGAAAAAAGAACGTAACTACCGATTATAAAATATTGATCAGGACCTTCTCTTTTCAAGGGTTATCACAGCTATTTAAACGTATCTTTGCCCCCGGATTTTATCATGAGTATGCAGAAAATAAGTGTAGCAGGAATATATCTGGTAGCAGTTGTTTTGTTTTTTAGCTCCTGCAATAGCCGGAATAATAAGGAACAACTCGAAGCGAAAGTTGCATATTATATGCCCGAACTGGTGTATGGCATTAATGTGGATACGCTTGAGATCAGGCAGGATAAAGTAAAACGTAATGAATTTCTTGCTGATATCCTGTTGCGAAATGGTGTTGATTATTCCGTTATCGATTATATTGCACGGAACACAAAAGATACATTTGATGTCAGACATATCAAATACGGGAACACCTATCATATCTTTTACACGACCGATTCAGTTCCCCGGGCACTGTATTTTGTGTACGATATAACGCCTTCATCCTATGTTTTGTATCACCTTGTTGATAGCGTTTATGCCGTACGTGGTGAGAAGGAAATTGTAACCAGGATAGCAACTACGAAAGGTAATATTCAGTCATCTTTGTGGAATGCCCTGGTCGAAAATAAGGCGGATCCTAACCTGGCGAACGAATTATCGGAAATATATGCCTGGACCATTGACTTCTTCGGCCTTCAGAAAGGCGACAGTTACAAAGCCATCTACGAAACTTTTTATGTGGACGATAACTATACGGGACTTGGCAGAGTAATGGCCGCCAGCTTTAATCATGGAAGCAAGGATCTGTATGCGTTTTATTTTGAGCAAAACGGAAAAGGAGATTATTTTGATACAGCAGGAAACAGCTTGCAACGAACATTCTTAAAAGCACCATTACGGTACTCGCGTATCAGTTCAGGATTCTCTAACAGTCGTATGCACCCGGTTTTGAAGATCAGGAGGCCCCACCATGGAGTTGATTACGCAGCGCCGGCAGGAACACCTGTTCATACAGTCGGTGATGGGGTTGTTGTTAAAAAAGGCTATCAGAAAAACGGGGGCGGAAACTATATAAAAATCAAGCATAACGGTACCTATTCAACTACTTATATGCACCTGAAAGGATTTGCCAAAGGGATTAAGGTAGGGCAGCATGTAAATCAGGGCGACCTGATCGGCTTTGTGGGAAGTACCGGGTTGGCAACCGGGCCACATCTTGATTTCAGGTTTTACAGAAACGGACGGGCTATAAATCCGCTAAAAGTTGAGTCTCCTCCGTCAAAACCGGTTGAAGAGAATTACCGTGCTGCTTTTGATTCTGTCGTCAGTCACTACCTCCCCTTACTTCAGTCCATGTAACAATTTTATTTCTTTCACCTTCGTTGTTGGTGTCTTCACCAACAAATTATACTCACTGCTTTATCTCATTCCTTGTCAGCGAATTCAGCTAGCCTTTTGTAAAGAACACATTTTTTACCCGACAGTTTTATCTTCTGCCACCCCATTGTTGGTGTCTTCACCAACAAATTGTACCCACTATTTTTTTATCTCACTCCTAGTGTTTGATGCAGACAATAACTGAGGAGTGAACCGCCAGCAAATTCGACCGGTCTTTGCCCCCCATTGTTGGTGTCTTCACCAACAAATATTACTCACTACTTTTTTCTCCCAATCCTTTGCGGTTGATGCAGACAACAACCGAGGAGTGAACCGGCAGCAAATTCGACCGGTCTTTGCCCCCCATTGTTGGTGTCTTTACCAACAAATTATACTCCCTACTTTTTTATCCCAATCCTTTGCGTTTGATGCAGACAACAACTGAGGAGTGAACCGCCAGCAAATTCGACCGGTCTTTGCCCCCCATTGTTGGTGTCTTCACCAACAAATTATACTCCCTACTTTTTTATCCCAATCCTTTGCGTTTGATGCAGACAACAACCGAGGAGTGAACCGGCAGCAAATTCGACCGGTCTTTGTAAGGATTGCGTTTTTTGCCCGACAGTTTTATTGATGAAAACTATAAAACTCATATACATACTCAGCATCGTGTTACTCATGGCAATCGGATGTGCAAAAAAAAACGCAGCTGTTGATAACAGGACCACGGGTCAGGATGTATGGCTTGTAAATACAGACGATATCATACATTTCGGTGCTGAAAAGGACAAGATCAAATCGATTGATACGCCCATATTTGTGCCTGTTCGTGATGTCGGGCTGGATGATAACGCGCTGGTTTATGCTTTTCATTACGAAGGTGTTACAAAAGTTTATCCACAGTCGGTTATGGGCATGCACGAAATTGTGAATGATAAAATCGGAACCTATTATTATTCGGTAAGTTTTTGTCCGCGTACCGAAAGCACGTTGGCATGGAACCGTATGATTAATGGAAAAATAACGGAATTTGGTGTATCGGGAATGTTATACAAAGAAAATCTGATACCTTATGACAGAAACACAATAAGCCATTGGTCGCAAATGAAAAATTTATGTATCAATGGATCGTTTATTGGTATTCAACCTGAAACGGGCTTGTTAGTGGAAACGACATTTGCTCTGATAAAAAATGCCTATCCCGATGCACTTGTTTTAGATCACGAATTATGCACGGAAGGAAGCTGCGGAACAGGAGGCGGACGTGAATTCGGTGACCCGGGTAACGGAGATGAAACTACGATACTGCCGCCTGAAGCCAGATACTTCGGTGTGTTAAAGGATGAAAACTTATTATTGTTTGAATTGACCTTGTTTGCCGGTTCGACACGTGTGATAGAAACCAGATTCGGAAATATGAACCTGGTTGTGGCTGGTAATTTTGAGGAACACTTATTTCTTGCTTTTATAAAAGATTCCAGACTCAAAGCAACTAAGTATTATGCAGTTCAGAACTCATTACCGGTAGTGATGAAAGACGATATAGGGAATGAATACGACATGTTCGGAGTTATTGTAAAAGGACCTGACAAAGGAATCCGGTTGAATTCTCCGGTTGCTTACCTTGCGCAAACATTTGCCTGGCAAACCTTATTCAGCAGCATTACGGTATTTAAGTAGGAGGGAGAGTAATTGAAATAAAAGAGGCTGTCTCAAAAGGGCAGCCTTTTTACATCTCTAATTTTCTTATTTATCGGGGGATTTGTTAATAAGATTGTTAAAAAAAGAGGGGGATGCCTCCCCCTCCAAAGCCATCAAGTTTAGTAACTTGAGGTATGCAATCTAATAAATCAAAAGTAGTATTTAAAGACTACAATCCCAAGCAAAATATGCTTTTACCTCCTTCGCTGGACGAGTTAATCGATGAAAATCATTCTGTTCGCGTAGTCAACCAGGTAATAGATCATATTGATATTGATCCTTTGATCAAGAAGTTTAAAGGTGGTGGCACTTCAAGTTATCATCCTCGTTTGATGTTAAAGGTACTAATTTATGGATACCTGACCAATCAGTACTCGAGTCGCAAGATAGAAGATGCCCTTCATCAGAACATTCACTTTATGTGGCTCAGCGGCATGAGCTATCCTGACCACAATACAATCAATCGCTTCAGGAGTGAGCGTTTAAAGGGAGTCTTAAAGCAAGTGTTCAGTCAGGTTGTTTTATTATTAGTTGAAGCAGGTCATGTATCTTTAAAAGAAGCAGCTTACCTGGATGGGACCAAGATCGAGGCCAATGCTAATCGTTATACTTTTGTTTGGGGTCGAAGTATTAAAACCCATCGTGAAAAGATCAAACGTCAGCTTAAAGAGTTGTGGGCTTATGCTGAAAGTATTGCCAGGGAAGAGTTGAAAAATAATGAGCCCGAAGACTTCGAGCATATTGATGCTGAGAAAGTCAGACAAACGATTGATAATATTGATAAAGCCTTATCAGGGAAGGAGGTTGATAAAAAGAAAAAGCAGAAGTTAAATTATGCTCGAAGAAACTGGCCAAAGAACCTTGATAAATATGATGAGCAGGAAAAGCAAATGGGTGATCGTAATAGCATCTCCAAAACGGATCCTGACGCTACGTTTATGCGCATGAAAGAAGATCATATGCTGAATGGTCAACTAAAGCCTGCTTATAACTGGCAAATCTCCACACAAGAGCAGTTCATCCTGGGTTACACCATACATCAAACCACTACTGACACCACCACTCTTCAGCCACACATGGAATCACTTGAAGAGACTCTGGGACAGATGCCCGAAATACTTGTTGCTGACGCCGGATACGGGTCAGAAGAAAATTATGAATATCTTGAAAGCAATGGGGTTGAAGCCTTTGTAAAGTACAACTACTTTCATAAAGAACAGACTAAAAAATGGAGAGAAGACCCTGCCCGAGCAGAAAACCTGCATTATAATGAGCATCTCGATTGCTTTTATTGCCCCATGGGGCAGGCCATGACTTTTGTAAAAGCATCAACAAGAACCACAACGACTGGTTATAAGCAACAAAAACACCATTATCAGGCACAAAACTGCACTGGATGTCCAATGCGCGGGGTATGTCATGCTGGTAAGGGAAATCGCACTATAGAAGTTAGCCCCAAATTGATGCGGTACAAATCCGTCATCCGACAAAAACTCAATAGCGAGCAAGGTAAAAAATATCGAAGTCAACGGCCTGTTGATGTGGAAGCTGTATTCGGTATTATCAAGAATAATCACAACTTCAGGAGATTTATGCTCAGGGGTTTAGATAAGGTGGAAATTGAGGCCGGCCTGCTCGCTTTAGCACATAATATCCGGAAAATGGTTAACTAGAAGAGCTTAATAGCCCTTTTTTCTTTTCAAATCACCCAAATACAATCAAATGGTAAAGAAAAAACGGAAACTTATTTCTAATCTAAAATCTTCGAAAAAAAAAGGGCTGTCTCAATTTGTTTTGAGACAGCCTCTTTT